>NZ_JBSFVR010000220.1:0-12367 GCF_053592415.1 Streptomyces sp. NPDC002690
GTGCCGAAGTTGCTGCCCGGCCCGGTGTCGTACTTCCACAGCCCCTGGTCGATGCCGGTGCCGGACGCGCCGTTGAAGTCGTCGCTCCACGTGAGCGTGAAGCCCGAGGGCGGTGCGGGCACCGACGCCTCGGCGTTCATCGTCCCGCCGACCGAGGCCGCGATCGTGACCGCCACGACGGGAGGGAATCTGAGCGCTCTCGCCCATCCGCCGCGCCGCGTTGTAGCCCTTTTCAAGCGCATATGTCCAACCTCCGGAACGTGGCGTGCTGCCGCGTGACCGCAACGCCGCCTCTGACGGGACATCACCGGATGCCCGAAGTCGACGCACGTCAGCCCGTCCGACGACAGAACGGACGCCCGGACATGTCATGTACGCAGCTTGTCGATCATCCCGGTGTTCGACAAGACGGGCGACACATTTACTTGCACGGTGCAGCCGTGCCGCTGACGCCCAGCACCCCCCTACGGCGGGCGCGGACGAGCAGCGGTCGGGGCAGGATGCGCCCGGGCCGTTGACATCCCCCGGGGGGCGCTTGCACACTCCAACCCGTCCCGGGTCGCACTTCGGAGTCCCGCGCGTCCGCCGACGCCTGGCACGCACGCCGGCCGCGTCGTCGGACGTGCCCCGGTACATCCGGTACGTCCGGTACCCACCGCACCACGCGAAGAAAACGAGGAAATGGGCGGTCCGCGCATGGACGAGGTGGCCGACGGGCGGATCAGCCGGGTCACCGGCTCGTACAGCGGCGCGAACGAGGAGTTCGCCCGGCAGTACCTGTCCGTCCGTCTCCCCGGGATCTTCGTCCAGCGGGTCGTCGTGCCGACGCCGGAGCAGGTCTGCGACAGGAGAATCGAGAAGCGCACGGTCACCGGGCGTCCGACCGCCGGGCGGGAGGGCCCGAGGACCGTCGGGCGGCGCACCCTGCCGCCGACCGGCGAGGCGCGCGTCGGCCGGATCGTCACCGCTCTCGCCGCGATCGACGCGACCATCGAGGGGCCGGAGCTCGTGGAGACCGCTCCCGGGGTGGGTGTCGCGGAGGTCGTCGCGCGGACGGCGGCACCGCTGCGCACGGCCGTGCACTCCGCCGAAAAGTGAACGATCCCGCCACATCGAGGGAGCACCGCGCATGCGCACCACCGTCGGCATCATCGGGGGCGGCCCGTCCGGGCTGCTACTGGCACGACTGCTCCACCGGGCGGGTATCGACTGCGTCGTCCTGGAGAGCCGCGAACGCGCCTACGTCGAGCGGCGGCAGCGCGCCGGCATCCTCGAACAGTCCACGGTCGACGCACTGCGCGAGGCGGGAGCAGCCGCACGGCTGGACGCCGAGGGCCTGGTGCACGAGGGCATCGAGCTGCGCTGGGGCGGCGGCCGGTCCCACCGGATCGACCTCCCGTCGCTCGCCTCCGGTCGCCGGGTGTGGGTGTACGCGCAGACCGAGGTGGTCAAGGACCTCATCGCCCTCCGGCTCGCGGACGGCGCGCCGCTCCACTTCGGCGCGGAGGTGACCGCCGTGGAGGGCGTCGACACCGACCGGCCGGTGGTGACCTATGTCCAGGAGGGGCGTACCAGGACCCTCACCTGTGATTACGTCATCGGGTGCGACGGCTTCCACGGAGCGACCCGGGCGGCGGTGCCCGGGGCGGCCAGGACGACGTACGAGCGGACCTACCCCTACTCGTGGCTCGGCATCCTGGCCGATGTCCCGCCCTCCTGCGAGGAGCTGGTCTACGCGCACTCCTCGCGCGGCTTCGCCCTGCACAGCATGCGCTCCCCCGGAGTCAGCCGGCTGTACCTCCAGGTCCCCAACGGCACCGACCCGGCCTCCTGGTCCGACGAACAGGTCTGGGACGAGCTCGACTTCCGCTTCGCGCAGGACGGCTGGAAGCTGGCGCGAGGGCCGATCACGGCCAAGAGCGTTCTCCCGATGCGGAGTTCGGTGACCGAGCCCATGCGGTTCGGGCGCCTCTTCCTGGCGGGCGACGCCGCCCACATCGTCCCGCCCACCGGCGCGAAGGGGCTCAATCTCGCCGTCGCCGACGTCGTCGTACTGGCCCGCGCGCTGATCCGGCAGCGGACGGGCGGCTCGACGGACCTGCTCGACGCGTACTCCGACACCTGTCTGCGCCGGGTGTGGCGCGCGGAGCACTTCTCCTGGTTCATGACGACGACGCTCCACACCGACCCGGAACAGAGCGGGTTCGACACCCGGTTGCAGATCTCCCAACTGGAACGGATCGCCTCGTCGCCCCACGCGGCGGCCGAACTGGCCTTGAACTACGCGGGCTGACCGCACCCTTCCGCGCAGGCGCCGTCCGATGCGGACCCGGCTCGCCCGCAGGGTTTCGCCAAGTGACCGCCGGGCGTCACGAAACGGTCTCGGGGTGCCCTCGCTCCCGTCTCCTCTTCATGCAGATCCCCCTTGGCCTGCTGCCGCGATGTCCTGTGGACGCGTCCGCAGCCCCGGGGCGAGCGCCAGGGTCACCGCGACGGAAACCACCGCCGTGGCGGTCATCGCCAGGGCCGGCGAGGTGAGTTCGGCAGCGGTACCGGCGAGGAGGGCGCCGACGCCCTGCAGGGTGAGCATGCCGGAGGAGTGCAGGCCGATCGCCTGGCCGCTCAGCTCGTCGGGCGTCAGCCGCATCAGCCGTTCCTGGAGCAGCAGGCTCGCCGAGAAGCCGACGGAGGCCAGGGTGACGGCGGCCAGTGCGACGGGGAGCCCCGGTTCCAGGACGAACAGCAGATAGGGGGCGGCGAGAACCAGCCGCAGCGGGGCGCCCAGGCGTTCACGCCACCACGGTGGGAGGAACCGTCCCACGAGCGTGTCGCCCGCGAGCATGCCGAGAGCGGCGCAGGCGAAGAGCAGACCGGCGTGCCCGGGGGCGTACGAGAGGTAGAGGGACTCGCACCCCGCGACGAGGCCGTTCGGCACCCACAGCGCCAGGTAGACGTAGCGGCGGGGCACGGACGCCCACAGAGCCGCGTTGACACGCCAGGTGGCGGCGATCGACGGACGGCCGGTGGCGCGGGGCGGCCGGTCGGTGAGGCCGAGGCGGGTCATCGTAGCGGCGGCCACGTACAGCAGCGCACCGACGAGCAGCGCTCCACGTGGGGACAGCAGCGTGACGAGGACGCCACCGAGTGCCCAGCCGCAGACCTGCAGGGTGCCGACCGCCATGTTCAGGACCGAACGGCCCAGCAGATAGCCGTCCTTGGTGAGGATCTCGTTGAGCAGGCCGAAACGGACCCCGCCTCCCACGGAGGAGATCAGCCCTTGGCCCGCCAGGACGGTGAAGATCACCCACAACGGCAGTCCGGGAACCGCCTGGGCGGCGGCGGCCACCGCGAAGGCCAGGGCGAGGCCCGTCATGGCGACGCGTGGACGCAGACGGTCGGCGGCCGAGAGCAGGGTGGCCGCGCCGACGACCTGGGCGAGGGAGGGGCCGGACATCGCCAGAGCGGAGAGCAGCGGGGATCCGGTGGCCGAGTGGACCAGGGTGCCCAGCGCCAGCCCGCTCACGGTGGACGCGGCGACCGACAGTGCGCCGGAGGCGAAGAGCGGGGTGAATTCCGGGGTGCGGAACACTTCTCGATAGGTGCGCATGGCGGGGAGTGTCCGAGGCCCCGCCCCGGCGGCGTTAATGTTTCGCACGGAGGCGAAACGATGGGACTCTGGCTGCTCGACACGGACACCCTGGCCCGGAGCAGGTTCGTGATCTCACCCCTGGCGGAGACCGTCGCCACCCTCAACGGCCTGGAGGCGGCTGCCGCCCCCCATCCTGCTCAACAGAGGTGGCTGGAAACCCACTTGCACGCCTACCGCGAGCAGGTGGGCCGGGATCCGGTGGCGGCTGCCGTGATCCGGTCCGGGTTCCGCCGCGACTGGATCGCCGACTTCCTCATTCCGGCCCCGGTGGGTGACGGGACCCCGCGCTTCGAGGAGGAACTGCACCGCGTCCGGACCACCCCACCCGCGTCCGCCCACGCGGACCTGACCACCTCCCTGGGCGGCGGGCCGCTCCCGCCCGCCCTGCGCCGTGACGACCTCGCCGAACGCGCGGCCGACCTGCTGGAGTGGGTATGGACCCGCGTGGTCCTCCCGGACTGGGAGCGGCGCCGTCACGTCCTGGAAGCCGACATCGTCTCCCGCACAAGGCAGTTGAGCGACGGCGGCTGGGCCTCGGCCCTCGATGACTTGGGCCCCCGCATCCGCTGGCTGGGCGACGGCCGGCTGCGGATCAACGCGCACGCCAACCCGCCGCGCAGCATTTCCGGCGCACAGCTCCTGCTCGTCCCCGTGACTCCGAAGAGCGGCTGGGTCACCTGGGACGAACCCCACCGGTACGCCGTGGTCTATCCGTGTTCGGGCGCGCTGACCCGGCAGGAGGACCGTCCGGTGCCCGGCGCGCTCCGCGCCCTGCTCGGTCCGCGACGGGCCCGTTTGCTGACCCTGCTGAGCACTCCGATGAGTACCACCCAACTGGTGGCGCTGACCGGCTTGGCACTGGGCTCGGTGGGAAGGCACCTGAAGGTACTGCTGAACGCGGGGCTCGTGCGACGGCGGCGTGCGGGGCGGTCGGTGCTGTACTACCGCAGTGAGGCGGGGGACCATCTCGTCGGGGCCGCGCGGCACGGCGGCCCGGCGCGGTGAGGTCCGCCACTGCCCCCTCACGAGCGGCCCGAGGCCCGTGGACGCCCCGCCCTTTGGCCGCCACGGAGAAAGGGCCGGCCTCCGCCCGGACCGACGGCGTACGGTGGCTCGATGGGCAACGACCGACGTCTCCGCCGTCTCGTCGTGGACGGCGTTACCTGGTACTGGACCGTCCGGCAGCGATCGCGGCCCGAGTACGCCGACTGCCGGCTGGTCCTCTCGCTCTTCCCGGAGGTGGCCGCGGACGGCGTTCGACGCCGGTTGGCCCTGGTGTTCGCGCCTGGCCCGGACCAACTCGTTTCGAACTCGTACTTCGAGGCGGGCACGGTCGTACGCCTCCCGGACCGCGCCTGGCTCAACCTCTACGAGCCCGGGACTGTCAGGCTCCTGCTCGACGCGGCGGCTCCCTTCATGGACACCCTGACCTCGGTGCGGGACCTCGAAGTGGACGGCCGGCCCTGCTTCGCCGAGGCGGTGGGCCGGGCCGACGCGGCCGGGTCCGACGGCTGATCACGTCACGGCCCCTGACGCCGGAGCCGTGGTGGTCGGGTTCGGCGCATGGACAGGCCGTGGAGGGCCCCCCGCACAGTGAGGTCCTCCACGGCCCGGTCACGGGCGGCGGGGTGACTCCGTGGAACCTCCCCCACCGCTTCTTTCAGCCCGCCGCCACCGGCTCCGGCGGCGTGATGCCGAACTCCGCCGCACGCTCGGTGAGGTCGCGCCAGACCTTCGGGGCGACCGGCAGGCCCTTCTCGCCGCGCTCGACGGCGAGGGCCGCGCTCCGCTCGCCGGGGTAGAACACGCCGGAGGCGTCGTCCGCCCGCGGCAGGCCCTTGAGGGTGGTCAGGGTGTCGTCCACGGCGGCGGTGAAGGCCGCGGGGTCACCGAACGCCGCCGGGTCCAGGGCGATGAGCAACGCGTTCTGACGGTGCTTGCGCCCCTTCGGGTCGTCCGAGTGGAAGGAGGCGAAGATCGGCGCGCCGACGAGCACGCTGGTGAGCAGCTCGAAGGCGATCGACATCCCGGACCCCTTGGCGCCGCCCAACGGCAGCGGCATGACCGCCTGTTCGGGGTCGGTGGTGGGGGTGCCGTCGGCGGTGGCCGCCGCTCCCTCGGGCAGCGGGGTGCCGCTCGCCTTGGCCTGGCGGATCTTGCCGAGGGCGATGGTGGCAGTGGCCATGTCGAGGACGAGCGGCGCGTGGGCGTCGGCCGGTACGGCGATGGCGAGCGGGCTGGTGGCTACGGCCGCGCCCTTGACCCCGGTGTAGCCCATGTTGGGCATGCCGGAGACGAACCCGATGCCGATGAGGCCCTGTTCGGCGATCTTCGACACGTAGTAGCCGATGGCCCCGGTGTGCACGGTGCGGCGGACGGCCACGGCGGCGATGCCGTTGGTACGGGCCCGGGTCACCGCTTCGCCGGCGGCGGCGGTGAGGGCGACCGGGCCGGGCGCGTGGTCGGCGTCGATGACCGTGGCGGCCGGCGTCGAGGACTCGACGGTGAGCTCGGCCTTGGCGTTGGCGATGCCTTTGGCCAGCAGGTCGAGATAGGCGGGGACGCGGGCGACACCGTGCGAGTCGACGCCGCGCAGCGCGGCCCAGACAAAGACGTCCGCGGTGGTGCGGGCGGCTTCGGCGTCCAGGCCGCCCTTCTCCAGGAGGGCGGCGGAGAAGGTGCGCAGGTCCTCGGCGGGGACCAGGACCTTGCCCGGCTTGGGGGTGGGGTGGTCGGTCATGGTGGCGGTGCCTCCTGGTTCAGCGGGTGACGAGTACGTCGACGACGGCGGTGGTCCCGTCCGCGACGGCCTTGAGCGCGCGCTCCAGCGCGGGCGCCAGGGCGTCGGTGGTGTCGACGGTCTCGGTGTGCATCCCGAACGGCTCGGCGAACGCGGCGAGCCGGGGCAGCCGGTGCAGGTCGGTGCCGAGCCATTCACCGGTCTCGGCGGCGGCACCCTCGGGGTAGAACCTGCGATGGTTGAGATTCATCGACTTGTAGACGCGGTTGTTGAACACCAGGATGAGTACCGGCAGTTCGTAGGTCTTGGCGGCGTCGTACGACTGGATCACCGGGTTGTAGGTGAACGCGCCGTCGCCGACCGTGAGAACCACCGGCTTGTCCCCGGCTGCGAGTTTGACGCCGAGGGCGACCGCGATGCCCTGTCCGAGTCCGCCCTGTACGTAGAAGTACGAGTCGGGGTCGGAGGTCAGCAGGTGCCGCTTCACCGTCTTGCTGTGGGTGATGGTCTCGTCGACGACGATCCCGCCGGTCCCCTCCAGGAGTCGGCGCAGCGTGGCGGCGACCAGGACCGGGTCCACCCCTTCGCTCTCCTCCGACTTCGCCTCGGCGGCCGAGACGGCAGCCCGCTCGGCGGCGTACCGCTCCTCCTGCGCCGCACGGCGCAGGGCGACGGCGGCGCGCTGGTCCTCGGTGAAGTCCTTCGCCCGCTTGGTCAGTTGGCGCAGCGTGTTGGCGACGTTGCCTTCGAGGTACGCGTCGGCGAAGAGCACCTGGTAGACGATGTGCGGTCGCTGCGGCACCTCGTCGACGACGACGATCGTCGCCTTCGAGGGGCGGCGGCTCGGCGGGTAGAAGGGGACGCGGCAGTTGACCAGGAGGATCAGGTCGGCCTCGTCCATCCAGGGGCCGATGTCGCTGCCGGCGTGCAGTGGGTGGTTGCGCGGGAAGTTGCCGCAGACCGCCGAATCGGGTTCGACCACCGGGATGTTCCACGCCTCGGCGAAGGCGAGGAGCGCCTCGAAGCCGCCCGCCTCCCGGCCGGCTGTCTCGGTGACGACCACCGGGTTCTTCGCCTCGCGGATCAACTGGGCGACGGGGTCGACCTCTTCGGGTGAACTGTGGGTGGAGCCGGGTGCGACGATCGGCTTGGCCCCGCGGCCGTCCCACTCCTCCAGGAGGATCTCCAGGGGGATGTTGAGGTAGGCCGGGCCGGCAGGTGCCCGCCAGGAGAGTTCCGCCGCCCGGGCGATCATGGTGGGCAGGGTGTGCACGCTGGCGGCCTCGGTGGCCCACTTCGTGAAGGGCTGGGCGACACCGTGCGGGCCGCCCACGATCGAGAGGTTGCGGTACCACTGGCCACCCGGGTCCTGCCCGGGGCCGTCGCCGTAGGTACTGGACTCCGAGGAGGTGACGACCATGGGGACGCCGGCGAGCAGCGCCCCGTGGATCGCCATGGAGCCTTGGAGCAGGCCGGGGGCCGCGTGCAGCAGGACTCCCTGCGGGCGGCGGGTGACGAGGCCGTAGCCGGTGGCCATGCCGACCGCGACCGTCTCGTGGGTGAGGTCGAGGTAGCGGGGGGCCGGGTCACCGTCTCGGTGACGCCGGGCCAGTGACTCCCACACCGGGGCCCATTCGGACCCCGATGAGCAGAAGAGGTAATCGGCGCCGACGGCGTTGAAGGCGGAGACGACGGCGTCACCGCCGTCGACGCCTGGCGTGTTCTTGCTGTCCGTCATCTCAGGTGTTCCCTCAGCCCTCGACCGGCCAGCCGAGGACCTCGCTGATGCCGCGGCCCATCATCCACTCAAGCTCCTCGGGGGTGAAATCCCAGTGCTTGGTGAACTGCTCGATGGTGTCGGTGTAGGTGATGCCGTGGCCGAGCAGGCGGGTGATGTCGGTGCCGTAGAAGCAGCGCTGCGGCCCCATCTTGTCGACCATCTCGCGGACGTACTTCTCGATGTTCTTGTTCGGGAAGGGCTCGGTGGAGTAGCCGGGCAGGGCCGAGACCTTGACGTAGATGTTGGGGTGCTGGGCGAGGTCGGCGGTCTCGGAGACCCAGTAGCCGATGGCGTCGTCGACGCAGCGGGCCATGATGCCCATGTGGTCGATGATGATCTTCAGCTCGGGGTGCTTGGCGGCGATCTGGCCGAGCTCCCGCTTCCAGATGGGCGCGTGGACCATCGTGGGAACGCGGAGCTCCTCGGCGATCGGCCAGTACCAGTCGTTGGTGCCGTCGATCATCCAGTTGCGGTCCTGCGGCCGGTGGAAGGTGAGGCGGGTGCCCTTGATGTGCGGGTTCTGCGCGAAGTCCCGCAGCATGGCCGTGCCCTCGACCTCGTTGTCCTGGGGGACGCGGGCCATGATGCCGAAGCGGTCCGGGTGGGCCTCACAGGCTTCGAGGGCGTAGTCGATGCGGTTGCCCTCCCAGGACGGCGGGAGGATGAGGGCCCGGTTGACGCCGGCCTCGTCCATCAGCTCCAGGGCCTCTTCGTAGCTGAAGGCCTCTTCGCGGTGGCCGTTGAGGCGGATGCGCTCGCGGGCTCCGGGGACCCAGGGGCGGTCCGGGGCCTCTTCCTTCCAGATGTGGATCTGGGTGTCGACGACGAACATGGGGAACCTCTTCCGTTGCGGGGTGGGGTGGTGTGCGTCAGACGTTAGAGCTGGTGGGGGCGTTTGCTAAGACCCCGGGGGCGCAAGCAGTTGTTGCGCGGAACGGCAGGTCACGCCGGGGCGAACACGGCCTCGGCGATGTGCTCGGCGATGGCCATGGAGGCCGTGGCGGCCGGGGAGGGGGCGTTGCGTACGGCGGTGACGCGGCCGATCCGGTGGATGCGGAAGTCGTCCACGAGCGTGCCGTCCGGGTCGAGCGCCTGGGCGCGTACGCCGGCTCCTCCGCGGACCACGTCCCCGGGCCCGACGCCGGGGATGTACGCCCCCGCGTCCTTCATGAAGGCCCTGGTGGAGAACGAGCCGCGGTACTCCTTGATGCCCGTCCGCCAGTGCTGGGCGGCCATCCGCCAGGCCCCGGGGTAGGCGGCGAGCTGCGCCAGGTCCTTCACGGAGAACGTGGAGAGCTTGTATCCCTCCCTGGCCAGCGCCAGGACGGCGTTGGGGCCGACCTCCACCGAGCCGTCGACCCGGGGGGTGAAGTGCACCCCGAGGAAGGGGTAGCGCGGATCGGGTACGGGGTAGACGAGTCCGCGTACCAGATCGGCCCGCTCCGGTCGCAGCAGCATGTACTCGCCCCGGAAGGGGACGATCCTGGGTGCCTTCTCGTCCTGGGCGAGCTTCGCGACGGCGTCGGACTGGAGGCCCGCGCAGAGGATCAGCCGGTCGACGCGTACGCGTTCCTCGCCCGAGGCCACCTCGATGCCCCCGGGCACCTCGGTGAGCGAGTCCACCGCGAAACCCAGTCGTACCTGGCCGCCGGCGGTCTCGATGTCCTCGGCGAACTGCCGGGCGATCGCCGGGTAGTCGGTGATCGCGGTGCGGGGCGAGTGGAGGGCCGCGATGCCGCCGGCGTGCGGCTCGATCTCCTTGATCTCGTCCTTCGAGATCTTCCGCAGGTCGGGCACGTGGTTGTTCTTGGCGCGGTCGTACAGGCCCTCCATACGGCCGAGTTCGTCCTCGCGCACCGCCATGACGAGCTTGCCGATCTCCTGGTACGGCAGCTTCCTCTCCTGGCAGTACTCGCGCAGCAGGGACACGCCCCGTACGCACAGGTCGGCCTTGAGGCTGCCCGGGGCGTAGTAGATGCCTGCGTGCACCACGCCCGAGTTGTGTCCGGTCTGGTGGACCGCGACCTGCCGTTCCTTCTCGAAGACCACCACGCGGGTGCCCGGGCGGCGCAGCGCGATCTCGCGGCCCGTCGCCAGACCCACGATGCCGGCTCCGACGATGCCGACCGTTTCGTCGGTCATCGGCATCCTCCTTTCTTGCTGATGACGCTGGGTGGAGCTTGATGATGCCGGGGCCGCGTGTCAGGAACCGAAGTGGAAGGCGACGGTCTTGACGCGGGTGTAGAAGCGCAGCGCTTCGGTGCCCTGCTCCTTGAACGCGGAGCCCGAGTCGCGGAAACCGCCGAAGGGGTGGTGCACGTCCCAGCCGGTGGTCGTGGTGTTGACGGCCACCTGTCCGCAGTCGGCCTCCTCGGCGAAGCGGTGGGCGGCGCGCAGGTCGCTGGTGAAGAGGGCGGCGGCGAGTCCGAAGTCGGAGTCGTTGACCTCCTCGACGGCCTCGTCGTACCCGTCGACGGCGCGGACGACGACGACCGGACCGAAGACCTCCTCGCGCCAGACGGCCATCTCGCGGGTCACGTCCGCGAGGACGGTCGGCAGGACCCAGCAACCGTGGGCGTACGCCTCGTCCTTCGGGGTGTCCCCGCCCACGAGGACGGTCGCCCCTTCCTGGACCGCGCGTGCGATGTCGGCGAGGACGCCGGCGCGCTGACCGGTGGAGACGAGCGGGCCCACGGAGAGGGTGTCCGCCTCCCGGGAACCGAGTCCCAGCGCGGCGACGGCGTCCAGCAGCAGCCCGGTGAACTCCTCGTACACGGATCGCTCGACGAGGACGCGGCTGGTGGCGGTGCAGCGCTGGCCGGTCTGCCCGAACCCGGCGGCGACCACTGCCTTGACGGCGGCCGTCAGGTCGGCGTCGGCGAGGACCACGGTGGCGTTCTTGCCGCCCAGCTCGCCCTGGAAGCGGACGTTGCGGTCGGCCAGCGAGCTGCGGATGGACTCGCCCACGGAGTTGGACCCGGTGAAGGTGACGGCGGCGATGCGCGGGTCCGCCAGCAGCGGGGCGGAGATCTTCCCGCCCCGGCCGGTGACCACGCCGAGCACCCCGGCGGGCAGGCCGGCGTCGTGCAGGGCGCGGGCCAGGTGGAGGCCGGACATCGGGGTCTCGGAGGCCGGCTTGAGGACGACCGCGTTGCCGGAGGCGAGGGCGGGTGCCAGCTTGCGGGCCGGGGTCAGCAGCGGGTCGTTCCACGGGGTGATCGCGAGGACGATGCCGATGGGTTCGTGGTGGAAGCTGGTACGCGTCCCGGGCCGCGCGTCGTGGACGAGCGTGCCGTAACCGGTGCGGGCGAGAGAGGCGTAGTACTCGAAGAAGTCCGCGGCCTTCTGGACTTCGCCGCTCGCCTCCTGGAGGGTCTTGCCGTTCTCGGTGACCACCGCGTCGGCGATCTCGGCGGCCCGCTCCCGCAGCAGCCTGGCCGTCTCGTGGAACACCCGGGCCCGCTCGAAGGGGCTGGTGCGCCGCCAGAGCGCGAACCCCTTCTCCGCCTCGTCGTACGCCCGGGTGACCTCCTCGGCGTCGAGCGCGGGTACCCGGGCGACCGGGGTACGGGTGTCGGACGGGTCGTGGACCTCCAGCCATTCGCCGGCCGCCACCCACTGTCCGCCGAGAAGGGTTTCCATGGTGCGCATCTGGATCATTACTCCCGTTCGACCGCGGCTGCGCGCGGTGTACAGATGAAACGGCGTGGTCGTCACGACAACACAGGAAGTCCGCGGGGGTGACCAGGCCCGCGGCGGCAGACATTGCTTGCACGTCACGCACGGGCCCACGCGCGTGGATCGTGCTGGAATCGGCACCGTTGAAGGCCGTGACGAAGAAGGAGGCCGCACCATGGCATTCGCCGTGATCGCCCACTACAGCTGTGACCCCGCCGACGAGGACACGGTGCGTGCCGCGCTGCTGAAGATGCGCGGGCACACGCTGACCGAGCCGGGGAACCTCGGCTACGAGGTGCACGCGGAGGTGGACCGGCCGGGCGGGTTCGTGCTGTACGAGCGCTACGCCGACCGGGCCGGCTTCGACGCCCACGCGGCGGCGGACTACTTCGACGAGCTGATCGTCAGGACGGTGCGCCCGCTGCTGACCGACCGCGCGGTGACCTTCGCCGAGGTGCTGTAACCGGCGCCGGTGCGTGGTCCCTGCCGGCCGAGTCCTGGGGCGAGGTCCTGGCGGCGG
>NZ_JBSFVR010000221.1:0-12363 GCF_053592415.1 Streptomyces sp. NPDC002690
GTGGTGCGGCGGCGAGGTGGGGGGGGGGCGCGCTGTCCGCCTAGCGCACGCGTCGGGGGGGGGTGGGGGCTTCCCCCGGACCGCCGCCCTTTCTCACGTACCGGCACTTCCACCGGGTCCTCTCCCCCTCACGATCTTCTTCCTGCTAGCCTGCATTTGCACATAGGTTGCAATAACAACTGCTGAGCATCTGAAGGGTTCGCACCATGGCCACGTACACGCTCCCGGAACTCCCGTACGACTACGCGGCACTGGAACCGGTCATCAACCCGCAGATCATCGAGCTGCACCACGACAAGCACCACGCGGCGTACGTGAAGGGCGCGAACGACACCCTGGAGCAGTTGGAAGAGGCCCGGGACAAGGAGGCGTGGGGTGCGGTCAACGGACTCCAGAAGAACCTCGCGTTCCACCTCTCCGGCCACATCCTGCACTCGATCTACTGGCACAACATGACCGGCGACGGCGGCGGCGAGCCGCTCGCGGCGGACGGCGTGGGCGACCTCGCGGACGCGATCACCGAGTCCTTCGGCTCGTTCGCCGGCTTCAAGTCCCAGCTGACGAAGGCCGCCGCCACCACCCAGGGTTCGGGCTGGGGCGTCCTCGCGCACGAGCCGCTCAGCGGACGGCTGATCGTCGAGCAGGTCTACGACCACCAGGGCAACGTCGGCCAGGGCTCCGTGCCGATCCTGGTCTTCGACGCCTGGGAGCACGCCTTCTACCTCCAGTACAAGAACCAGAAGGTCGACTTCATCGAGGCGATGTGGCGGGTCGTCAACTGGCAGGACGTGGCGAAGCGGTACGCCGCAGCCAAGGCCCGCGAGAACGTCCTGCTGCTCGCCCCCTGACCTTCTCCGGTCCGCCCCCGACGTCCTGCCTCGTGATCGTCTTCTCAACCCTTCACCCGGCAGGCGGATCAACGAAGAGCCCCCGCGAAGACATGGTTCGCGGGGGCTCTTCCCTGTGCGCGAGCGGACTCAGACCCGGAACACCGCGCCGATGAACTCCACGAGCAGCCGCTCCTTCAGCCGCCCCGGCAGGGCGTCCAGCAGCACCAGGACCGGGGCCATCCGGCCGGGCAGCCCGGCGTCCCCGTCCAGTCCGGCGAAGGCGAGCACCCCCGCGACCTCCTCCGGTCCGAGCGAGTCCGGGTCCAGGCCGGCGGCCAGCTCGGCGAGTGCGGGGTCGACCGCGACCGGCTCCAGCGCACGGGCGGCGACGAGGGCCTTGGCCAGGTCGGCGAGGAGGGCGTCGACCTGGCCGACCGTGGCCGGGGTGAGCGTCAGGTGCAGGTTGGGCGGCAGGCCGTCGAAGGAGAGCTGGGGCTGGAGGTACCAGCCGAGCTCGCGCATCTCGTCGGCGAGGTGGAGCAGCAGGCTGAGGTCGGGCCCGTCCTCGCCGACCTGGCCAAGGCCCTGGTCGCCGCCCTCGCGCGCGCCCTCGTCCGCCGCCGCTCCGGCGACCGGTCCGAGCACGGTGAACGCCACCAGTCCGGCTGCGGGTTCGCCGAGGACCCGGAGCCCGGGCAGGGCGCGCAGCCCTGCCAGCAGCCGGTCGGAGGCCTCGGCGACCCGGCCGGCGAGTGCGGTGTACCCGTCCTCTCCGACGTGCTGGAGCGCCGCCCACGCCTGGGCGAGCAGTCCGCCGGACTTGGTGCCCTGCACGGTGGGGTTGACCACCGGATAGCCGGGCCACCCGGCGTGCGCGAAGTACTGGTGGCGGCGGAGTTCCGCGTCCCGGTAGAGGACCACGGAGGCGCCCTTGTCGGCGTACCCGTACTTGTGGAGGTCGACGGAGAGCGAGGTGACGCCGGGCACCGACAGGTCGAACGGCGGGATGTCCCTTCCGGCGCGCCGCAGATGGGGCAGCAGCCAGCCGCCTATGCAGGCGTCGACGTGGCAGAGCACCCCGCGCGCGGAGGCGGCGGCGGCGATCTCGGCGACCGGGTCGATCACCCCGTGGGCGTACGAGGGGGTGGAGGCGACCACCAGGACGGTGCGGTCGGTGAGGGCAGCCGCCATCGCCCCTGCGTCGGCCCGGAAGGTGACCGGGTCGACGGGGACGACGACCGGTTCCACCCCCAGGTAGTGGGCGGCCTTGTGGAAGGCCGCGTGGGCGGTGGACGGCAGGATCAGCTGAGGGTCCGTCACCCCGCGTACGGCACGGGCGTGGTCGCGGGCGGTCTTCACGGCGAGCAGGATGCTCTCGGTGCCGCCACTGGTGAAGGTGCCCTGGGCGCCGGGCACGCCGAGCAGGTCGACGGCGGCGCGTACCAGGTCGTTCTCCAGCCGGGCGACGCTGGGGAAGACGGTCGGGTCGAGCCCGTTGACGGTGGCGAAGGCGGTGTACGCCTCGGCGGTCAGCTCGTCGAGTCCGTCCAGCCCGGCGTCGTAGACGTAGGCGAAGGTGCGCCCGCCCCGGGTGGGGGCGTCGGCGCCGCGCAGGGCACGGAGCTCGGCCAGCACCTCGGCGGCGGGACGGCCGGTCACGGCGGGGCTGGGTACGGGGTCAGTCGGCACGGGTCAGGTCCTCGTTCGGGGCGGCTTTCGGGGCGGAAGGGGTCACGGCGGTGGGCTCGGCCTCCTCGCGGTAGCGGTGCAGCAGCCAGAGGCTCGCGGTGGCGAGGACTGCGGGCAGCAGGCTCATGCCGGTGGTGATGCCGGTGAGGGCGGCGTCCGGCTGGGCGACCTCGTGGTCGGCGTCCGAGGAGCGGAAACCGGTCACCGCGAGGACCAGAGCGAACAGCCCGGCACCCAGCGCGAAGGCGAGGGTCTCGGCGGCCGTCCACAGTCCGGTGAAGGTGGCGGTCCTGCGCCTGCCGGTCCGGACGGCGTCGGCGGCCAGGGTGTCGGCCAGCAGCGTCAGCGGCAGCAGTTGCAGACCGGCGTACGCGATGCCGACCGCCGCCACCGCGAGGTAGCCGAGCACCGGGCCGGCCACCGGGGTGAGGGCGAGGGCGACGGCCCCGGCGATGTACAGCAGCGAGGCGCACCACTGCGCGTACCGGGTGCCCTTACGGCGGGCGAGGCGGTTCCACAGCGGCATGAAGAGCACCAGCGGGCCGATCATGCAGGCGAAGAGCGGGGTCACCGCGGAGGCCGAACCCAGGGTGTAGGTGGCGAAGTACTGGACGCCCGCGAGCATCACGCCGATCGCCAGCGCCTGGAGGGTCCACATCCCGGCGAGGTGGAGGAAGGGCCGGTTGGTGCGGGCGGCGGCCAGTTGGGCACGGAGAGAGGGCTCGGCCTCGCTCCGTGCGACGGTGGGGGCCCACCTGGTGGTGAACCAGGCGCCGAACATGCCGGCGGCGAGGAGCACGGCGACGATCACGCCCATCAGCCGGTAGCTCGCGGGGGTGTCGCCGTCCGCGTGCGCGATGGCGGGGGCCAGCGCGCCGGAGAGCAGGATGGCGACGCCGAGGAACGCCACCCGCCAGGCCAGGACCCGGCCACGCTCGGCCGGGTCCTCGGTCATCTCCGCGGGCATCGTCACGTACGGCACCTGGAAGACGGCGTACGCGGTCGCGGCGAGCAGGAAGAGCACGGCGACGTACCCGGCGGCGGCTCCGCCGCGCAGGGACGGGGCGGCGAAGATCAGCGCGAAGAGCGGCGGCAGGGTGCAGGCGCCGATCAGCAGGAAGGGGCGGCGGGGGCCGCCGCGCAGCCGACTGCGGTCGGAGACCACACCGACCAGCGGGTTGACGAGGACGTCCCACGCCTTGGGGAGGAAGACGGCGGCCCCGGCGACGGCGGCGGGCACGGCCAGCACGTCGGTGAGGTAGTAGAGCAGGACGAGACCCGGCACGGTGGAGAAGGCGCCGGTGGCGAGGGAACCCAGGCCGTAGCCGACGCGCACCCGGCGGGGCAGGGCGGGCGCGGGCTGCGGGGGTCTGTCGGCGGGCATGGGGCCGATCATGCGGCCAGTCCACCGGGGGAACAAGGGTTCGCGTGTTGCGGGTGTGCGAACGAATCCGCGGCGAGCGGGCGCGGACGGGCCCGGGGTGCGCGGACAAGCGCGGGGTGCGCGGACAAGCGCGGGGCGGAGGCCCTGGTGTCCGACCCGCCCCGCTCCGCACTCGTCCGTCGTGCCGGGTCAGTCGAAGATCGGGCCCTGGGTGCGGGTCCGCTTGATCTCGTAGAAGCCGGGGATCGAGGCCACCAGGAGCGTGCCGTCCCAGAGCTTCGCGGCGTCCTCGCCCTTGGGCGCCGGGGTCACGACCGGGCCGAAGAAGGCGACCTGCCCGCCGTCGGCGCCGGGCACGGCGATGACCGGGGTGCCGACCTCCTGGCCGACCTTGTCGATGCCCTCCTGGTGGGAGGCGCGCAGTTCGGTGTCGTAGGTGTCGTCGTCCATGAAGTCGGCGAGCGAGGCGGGCAGGTCCACGTCGGCGAGTGCGCCGAGGACGGCCTCGCGGGTCGGGCCCTCGCCCTTGTTGTGGAAGCGGGTGCCGAGCGCGGTGTAGAGGCCGGGGACGACCTCGTCACCGTGCAGCTGCTGGGCGGCGACGACGACGCGGACCGGGCCCCACGCCTTCTCCTCCAGCAGCTCGCGGTACTGGGCGGGCAGCTCGTCCAGCTTGTCCTCGTTGAGGACGGCGAGGCTCATCACGTGCCAGCGGACCTCGACGTCGCGTACCTTCTCGACCTCCAGCATCCAGCGAGAGGTCATCCATGCCCACGGGCAGAGCGGGTCGAACCAGAAGTCCGCGGGGGTCTTGCCAGGTGCTGTGGTGGTGTCGGACATGTCTCTCCTTGGCAGCGTCGGTCTCCGCGCGGCTAACGCGCGGGACCGTCCGGAGATTCCCCGGAGACCGCCGTGCGAGGATCAAAACATTCGATATCGAGTCACGAAGGAGTGCCGGTGCCCGGTGAGAACCTGTCCCGCGAAGAGGCCCACGAGCGGGCGGAGCTGCTGACCGTCGACGGATACGAGGTCGCGCTCGACCTGCGGTCCGCCGTCGGCGGGACCGAGGAGGACGGTGCTCCGCGCACCTTCCGCTCCGTCACCACCATCCGTTTCCGTTCGGCGCGCGCCGGTGCCTCCACCTTCGCCGACCTGATCGCCCCCGGCGTGGACGCGGTGACCCTGAACGGCACCGCGCTCGACCCGGCGGCCGTCTTCGACGGGACCCGGGTGGCGCTGGACGGCCTGGCCGAGGGCGAGAACGTCCTGGTGGTCGACGCGCGGTGCGCGTACAGCCGGACCGGCGAGGGGATGCACCGGTTCGTCGACCCGGAGGACGGCGAGGTCTACCTCTACACGCAGTACGAACCGGCCGACGCCCGCCGGGTCTTCGCCAACTTCGAGCAGCCCGATCTGAAGGCCCCGTACCGCTTCCAGGTGACGGCCCCCGAGGACTGGCGGGTCTGGAGCAACGGCGCCGAGGAGTCCCACGAGGGCGGGGTGTGGCGGTTCGCCGAGACCAAGCCGATCTCGACGTACATCACCACCGTGCTCGCGGGTCCGTACCACCACGTGACGGACCACTACTCCCGCACGTTCGAGGACGGCAGCACCCTGGAGATCCCGCTCGGCGCGATGTGCCGCAAGGGTCTCGCCCGCCACTTCGACGCGGACGACGTCTTCCTCATCACCAAGCAGGGCCTGGACTTCTTCCACGACCACTTCGACTACCCGTACCCGTTCGGGAAGTACGACCAGGCGTTTGTGCCGGAGTACAACCTCGGCGCGATGGAGAACCCGGGTCTGGTCACCTTCCGCGAGGAGTACATCTACCGCGGCAAGGTCACCACGGCGTCCTACGAGCGCCGGGCCAACGTCATCCTGCACGAGATGGCGCACATGTGGTTCGGCGACCTCGTCACCATGACCTGGTGGGACGACCTGTGGCTGAAGGAGTCCTTCGCCGACTTCATGGGCTCCTTCTCGATGGTGGAGGCCACCCGCTTCACCAACGGCTGGATCACCTTCGCCAACAACCGCAAGGCGTGGGCCTACCGGGCCGACCAGCTGCCCTCCACCCACCCGGTCACGGCCGACATCCGTGACCTGGAGGACGCCAAGCTGAACTTCGACGGCATCACGTACGCCAAGGGCGCCTCCGTCCTGAAGCAGCTCGTGGCGTACGTCGGGCGGGACGCGTTCCTCGAAGGCGCCCGGCGCTACTTCAAGCAGCACGCCTACGGCAACACCCGTCTCGGCGACCTGCTGTCGGTGCTCGCCGACACCTCCGGCCGCGACATGACGGCCTGGTCCCGCGCCTGGCTCCAGACGGCGGGCGTCAACAGCCTCACCCCGGTCCTGTCGTACGACGCCGAGGGCCGGATCGCCGAACTCGCCGTGGTCCAGGAGGCCGCCGCCTCCCACCCGGAGCTGCGCCCGCACCGGATCGCGGTGGGCCTGTACCGGAAGGACGACAGCGGCGCGCTGACGCGGTACGCCCGCGTCGAGACGGACGTGTCCGGGGAGCGCACGGTCGTCACCGAGCTGGCCGGGGCCGAGAAGCCCGAGCTGGTCCTCGTCAACGACGACGACCTGACGTACTGCAAGGTCCGCTTCGACGAGGAGTCCCTCGCCACCCTGCGCGACCACCTCGGTGCCGTCACCGACCCGCTGGCCCGCGCGCTCTGCTGGTCGGCGCTGTGGAACATGACCCGCGACGGGCTGATGCCGGCCCGCGACTTCATCGCCCTGGTACTCGCCTTCGCCGGGCGCGAGTCGGACATCGGCGTGCTCCAGATGCTGCACAACTGGGCCCACTCGGCGCTCACCCACTACGCGGCCCCGGCCTGGCGCGAGGAGGGCGGCAAGCTGCTGGCCGAGGGCGCGCTGCGCGAGCTGCGGCTCGCCGTGCCGGGCGGCCAGGACCAGCTGACCTGGGCCCGCTTCTTCGCGTCGACGGCCTCCTCGGACGAGGACCTCCGGCTGCTGGGCGAGCTTCTCGACGGCTCCGCCGTGATCGAAGGTCTCGACGTCGACCAGGAGCTGCGCTGGTCGTTCCTCTTCCCGCTGGCCGCGCGCGGAGTGGCCGACGAGGCCGCGATCGCCGCCGAACTGGCCCGTGACGACACGGCGTCGGGCAAGCGGCACCAGGTGCGCTGCCTGGCCGCGCGCCCCTCGGCCGCGGTCAAGGACCAGGCATGGGCGGCGGTCGTGGAGTCCGACCGTCTCTCCAACGCCCTGGTGGAGGCGACGATCGCCGGTTTCGTCCGGCCCTCGCAGCGCGCACTCCTCGCGCCCTACACCACGAAGTACTTCGCGGCGATCGAGCGGGTGTGGAAGGAACGCTCGATCCAGATCGGGATGGACGTGGTCTCGGGGCTGTTCCCGGGGCTCCAGGACGACCCCGCGACACTGGAGGCGACCGACGCCTGGCTGAAGGAGCACGAGGACGCGGCGCCCGCGCTGCGCCGCCTGGTGCTGGAGGCCCGTGACGACCTGGCACGCGCGCTGCGCGGTCAGGAGTGCGACGCGGCGGCGTAGGGCCTCTCCCCGACACCCGGCCACTCCCCGTGCGGGCCGTCCCTTTCCGTCGGAAGGGACGGCCCGCGCGGTCGTGTGCGCCCCGGCGTACGGAGGCCGCACGGTCGGGTGCGCCCCGGCCTCCCGCGCCCGCCCGGGCAACCCCCCGCACGGCGGCCCATTTCGATCATCGGTCCGCACGCAGGGGGCCCGTGCTGTCCTGGTATGTCGACGGGCCTGTAACAGGGGTTAGCGGCCGCTCCGGCAGCGGAAAGTGCCCTTGCATGAACCACGACACCTCCCTGTCCTCCCCCCGCGCCCTGCCCGGCACACCCGGGGCCGAACCGCGGGTCGTCACCGGCGCGCAGTTGCGGCAGGAGGGCCTGACCGCGGCGCAGGTCTCCGGGCGCTGCACGCCCGGGGGCCCATGGCAGCAACTGCTCCCGGGTGTCTACCTGCTGGACACGGAGCCGATCGGCGGGCGCGAGCGGCTGCGGGCGGCGCTGCTGTACGCGGGGCGGCCGGCCGCCGGCCGCCGAGGGGCGCAGAGCGGTCGCGGAGGGGCCGGTACGGGCTTCGCGGTCTCCGCCGCCGGGAGTGAGGGGGCGGTCGTCACCGGGGTGGCGGCGCTGGCGCTGCACGGTTTCGCCGCCGCGCCGCCCGTACCCGCCCTTACCCGCGTCGACGTGCTCGTGCCGCGCACCCGGCGGCTGCGGGCGACGGGGTTCGTCCGGGTGGTGCGCGCGTCGCTCCCCGAGGAGCCGGTGGTGGTCGACGGGTTCCCGGTGGTGCCCGCGGAGCGGGCCGTCGCCGACGTGGTGGCCGGGCTCGACGACCCGGCTGCGGTACGCCTGCTGCTGGCCGAGGCGGCACGCGACGGACACTGCGAACCCGCCGTCCTCGTGGCCGAGTTGAGCGCGGCGAAGCTGCTGGGCCGGCCGCCGGTGGCCCGTGCGGTCGAGCTGCTGCTCGCGGAGGGCCGGAGCCTCGCCGAGGAGCGGCTGTACACGCTGGTGCGGGTGCACGGGCTGCCCGAGCCGGTGTGGAACGTGGATCTGCGGCTGCCCGACGGCCCGTACCTGGGCAGCGTGGACGCCTACTGGCCCGAGGAGGCGGTGGCGGTGGAGCTGGACACCGCCCGGGCGCCCCGGAGCGGCGCCACGTCCTGGCCGACCCCGCGCGGTTCGCGGGGCCGGGCGGAACCCGGGCCGGGGCCGGTCGCGCACACGGTGCTGCGGGAGTACCTGGAGCGGCTCGGGGTCACGGTGGTGCGGCTCTCGGCACTGGGGCTGTGCGAGGCGGCGGAACGGCAGGCGGGCACGGTGCGGACGGCGCTGTGTGCGGCGCGGGACCGGCGACCCGCTTCGTACGTGGTGGCGTTGCCGCGCTGAGCGGAGCGGCAGGCTCCGGGCGGACGGCCCTCGACTGTGGACAAGGGCATGATCTGACACCTTTTCTCCCCGGTGACGCAGGGGCAACGGTGGCGGATCTACGCCATGTCGTCTACGCGCCTCCGTCAACTCTCCACAAAACCCTGTCAGGTACGAAAGGGTGAGCGGTCATCCGGTACCGAATTCCGGACTCTTTCTTTCCGATTCACAGGGATGCTGATGACCAAGGATTCCCCCGGTTCCATACCGGCGGCCAGACGCGTGGCCCGGGTGGCCGCCGCGGCGGGTCTGGTGGCAGCGCTCGCCGCCACCGCCACCGCCCCGGTCTTCGCCGCGGACGACCCGGCCGCGACCACCGTCAAGCCCGCCGCCTCGAGCGATTCGGGCGACAAGCTCGGCAAGTCCGACGCCCAGGTCCTGGCGCAGGCCGAGGCCAAGGGCGAGAAGTCCGTCACGCTGATGGTCGCCACGAAGCCCGGCTCCACCGAGCAGGTCAAGAGCCAGCTGGACGCCGTCAGCGGGTCCGTGCCCGGCATCACGTACGACAAGCTCGGCTACGTCCGGGCGACCGTCCCGACGAAGACGGCGAAGGCCACGATCGCGTCGGCCTCGAAGCTGTCGTCCGTGCTCGGCATCGACCTCCGCCAGGAGATCGAGCTGGACGACCCGACGCCCTCGGCCGACCGTGCCGCCGGCGCGAAGACGGCCACGACGTCCACCACGTACGCGGCGCCTTCCAAGAAGACGCCCGCGAAGAACCCGTACAACCCGTCCTTCGAGACGGGTGCGGTCGACTTCGTGAAGCAGAACCCGAAGGCGGACGGCCGGGGCATCACCATCGGCATCCTCGACTCCGGTGTGGACCTCGCCCACCCGGCGCTCCAGAAGACCAGCACCGGCGAGCGCAAGATCGTCGACTGGGTCACCGCGACCGACCCGGTCAGCGACGCGGACGGCACCTGGCTGCGGATGACGCAGGCGGTCTCCGGCCCGTCGTTCACGCTCGGGGGCGTCACCTACAAGGCGCCCGCCGGCTCGTACAAGTTCAGCCTGTTCCGGGAGTCCGCCACCAACGGCGGCGAGATGCTGGGCGACCTCAACCGTGACGGTGACAACACCGACACCTGGGGCGTGCTGTACGACCCGGTCACCGGCACGACCCGGGTGGACCTGAACAACAACGCCGACTTCTCCGACGACACGGCCCTCCTGCCGTACAAGGAGAAGCACCAGGTCTCGTACTTCGGCACGGACGACCCGCGCACCGACGTCGCCGAGCGCATCCCGTTCGTCGTGGAGACCCGCAAGAACGTCGTCTACAACGCGGCGGGCGCCACCTCGGACTACGTCAGCATCGGCGTCATCGAGGGCGAGCACGGTACGCACGTCGCGGGCATCACCGCGGCCAACGGCCTGTTCGGCGGCGCGATGAACGGCGCGGCCCCCGGCGCGAAGATCGTCTCCTCGCGCGCCTGCACCTGGACCGGCGGCTGCACCAACATCGCGCTCACCGAAGGCATGATCGACCTCGTCGTGAACCGCGGTGTCGACGTCGTCAACATGTCGATCGGCGGCCTGCCGCCGCTCAACGACGGCAACAACGCCCGCGCCGAGCTGTACAAGCAGCTCATCGACATCTACGGCGTCCAGCTGGTCATCTCGGCCGGCAACGACGGCCCCGGCGTCAACACCATCGGTGACCCCGGTCTCGCCGACCACGTCGTCTCGGTGGGCGCGTCGATCTCCAAGGAGACGTGGGCGGCCAACTACGGCTCCCTCGTGACCAAGAAGTACGACATGCTGCCCTTCTCCTCGCGCGGTCCGCGTGAGGACGGCGGCTTCGCGCCGGTCATCTCGGCCCCCGGCGCGGCCATCAACACCACCCCGACGTGGCTGCCCGGCGGCCCGGTCAAGGAGTCGGGCTACGCCCTGCCGGCCGGCTACTCGATGCTCCAGGGCACGTCGATGGCCTCCCCGCAGGCCGCCGGCGCCACCGCGCTACTGCTCTCCGCCGCGAAGCAGAAGGGCATCGACCTGGCCCCGGCCGATCTGCGCACCGCGCTGACCAGCTCCGCCACCCAGATCAAGGGCGTCTCCGCGATCGCCCAGGGTTCCGGTCTGATCAACATCCTGGACGCGTGGAAGCTCATCAAGAAGGGCGCCACGGCGAACGAGTACTCGGTCAGGGCCCCGGTCGACACCTCGATCGACTTCGCGCTCAAGGACCCGGGCTTCGGCACCGGCCTGTACGACCGTGAGGGCGGCCTGAAGACCGGTCAGAAGAAGACGTACGACGTGGTCATCACCCGTACGACCGGCGCGGACCGCGCCGTCGCGCACAAGCTGTCGTGGAAGAACGACGACGGCACCTTCAAGCTGGTCGGTCCGAGCACCGTCAAGCTGCCGCTCGGCACGCCGGTGACCGTCAAGGTCCAGGCGCAGCCGCGCTCGGTCGGCGTGCACAGCGCCATCCTGGAGGTGAACGACGCCAAGACCGTGGGCGTGGACCAGCAGATCCTGGCCACCGTCGTCGTCGCCACCGACATCAAGGCCCCGGCGAACGCGTTCGCGGCGTCCGGCTCGGTGCAGCGCAACAGCACCACGTCGTACTTCCTGAACGTGCCGGAGGGCGCCAAGACGCTGGAGGTCGCGCTCAGCGCCCTCCGCTCGGGCAGCCAGACCCGGTTCATCTCGATCCACCCGTACGGGGTCGCGGTGGAGAACAGCTCCACGATCTACTGCTACCCGAACTACGAGAGCCCGACCAACACCTGCCGTCCGGACGCGCGGTCCTACAAGGACCCGCAGCCCGGCGTCTGGGAGATAGAGGTCGAGGCCCGTCGTACGTCGCCGCTCCTGGACAACCCGTTCAAGCTCGACGTGTCGCTGCTCGGCGCCACCTTCGACCCGGCGGTGCAGGCCATCGCCGAGGCGAAGATCGGCACCCCGGCCGCGGTGAACTGGACCGTCACCAACGAGGCCGCCGCTCTGACCGGGCACCTCACGGGCGGTTCGCTCGGTTCGGCCGCCGTCGAGCGCCCGTCGATCTCGACGGGCCAGGCGCAGGAGTTCGAGGTCACCGTCCCGGCGGGCGCCGAGAAGCTCGACGTCGCCATCGGCTCCACCACGGACGCCAACGCGGACATCGACCTGTACGTCTTCCTCGGCGACACGCAGGTCGGCGCCTCGACCACCGCCGGGTCCGAGGAGTCGGTGAGCATCGCCTCGCCGGCCGCCGGCACCTACACGGTCGTGGTCGACGGTTACGACGTGCCGGCCGGCACCACCGCGTACGACTACCGCGACGTGTTCTACTCCGCGGCGCTCGGCACGATCAAGGTGGACGAGTCGACGCCGGTGAACCTGGCGGCCGGCGGGTCCGCGCAGGTCGGCGCGCAGGTGATCGTCGCCGGTGCGGCCCCCGAGGGGCGGCAGTTCTTCGGTGAGGTCCACCTCGTGAACGCCCACGGCACCGCCGCGGGCACCGGCAGTGTGGTGATCGAGAAGGTCACCGAGTAGCACCTCCGTCCGGCCGGTCCCCGCGACCGGC
>NZ_JBSFVR010000222.1:0-12342 GCF_053592415.1 Streptomyces sp. NPDC002690
GCTGGGGCACCGGCCCGCAGCCGCGCTACGGCCCCGGCGAGCCCCCGAGGTTCGCGCGGCCCGCCGACCCGGCCCGGCAGCAGACACGTTCGGGTGAATTTCCGACCACCGGCCCCCGCGCCACGGACCCCCGCGCCACAGGCCCCCGCGCCGGAGACCCGCACGCGGGCGAGTTCCGTGCGGGCGGACGGGGTGCCGCTCCCGTCGGCCGGGCGGTGGTGCGGCCCGCGCCCGGCGGTACGCCGCTGATACCGGGCCCGCGGCCCGAGTTCGTGGACGCCTTCGACGCGCCGTCCGTGGGACTTCCGGTGCGGCAGGTCCCGTCGAGGGTGGCCGTGCCCGCGTCGACGGAGGATTCCCCCGGTGCGCCCGTCCGGCGCGACGGCGGGCCGGACGGCGGGGCCGGCGACGGCTCCGGCGGACCGGACGGCACCCCCGGCAAGGGCGGCGGCCGGGGCGGCAAGGGGCGGACGTTCACCGGTATCGCGGCGGCGGCGGTGACCACGGTGCTCGCCGTGGTCGTGGCCGGGCAGGTGGCCCAGGGCCACGGTGGCGACGACTCCCCGCAGGGGTCCGGTACCCGGCAGAACGGCCAGGGAGCCTCGCGCTCCGACGCGCGGGCCACCGCCGCGACTCCGACGGCGGCGCCGCTGAAGGCGCTGTCGTACGAGGAGAAGATGGCCACGCCCTACCCGCTCGCCGCCGATCTGGCGGGCGACGGGAAGTTCGAGGTCGTCCCGGGTGCGGCGAAGGCACCCGGCACCGGGCACAAGTACCGCTACCGGATCGACGTGGAGCAGGGGCTCGGCCTCGACCCCGCCCTCTTCGCCGAGGCCGTGCAGAAGACCCTCAACGACGACCGCAGTTGGGCACACCACGGGGACATGACGTTCGAGCGGATCTCCACGGGCGCGCCCGACTTCGTCATCACCCTGGCCAGTCCCGGCACCACCGGGGTCTGGTGCGAGAAGTCCGGCCTCGACACCACCGAGGACAACGTCTCCTGCGACTCCGCGTCCACCGAACGGGTCATGATCAACGCCTACCGGTGGGCCCAGGGTTCGGTCACCTTCGGCCCCGACAAGCTCCTGCCCTACCGGCAGATGCTCATCAACCACGAGGTCGGACACCGGCTCGGACACAACCACGTGAGCTGCCGTACCCCGGGTGCCCTGGCTCCCGTGATGCAGCAGCAGACGAAGTCGTTGGACATCGACGGGATCTCGTGCAAACCCAACCCGTGGGTGTATCCCGCCACTTGATCCAGTCTGTCCATATGTTGATACGACCGTCTCATTTCACATTGACACGGTGATGAGCGGTCGTTCATATTTCTCCGCATGTCACGCATCTTGATCACCCCCGAGAGCGCCGCCCTGGAGCGCGCGCTCATCGGTGTGACCAGGCACTGCGTCGCCGACATTCTCTGTCGCTGACGCCCGCCCGGTCGTGTTCCGGCCGCCGTCCGCAGCCCTGAGGGGCATCCCGCGCGACCCCCGGACCACGTCCCCGGCGTCCCGGCCCGCGGACGCGGCCTCCCCGGCGGGCGGCCCCGGGCCCGGTTCTCCCCCGTGACCGGTCCGGCCCCGTCCTGCTCCGGCCGACCGGGCCGGCTCCTTCCTCCGGGCTCCCGCCGGATCGCGCACCCGATGTCCCGTGACGCGCCGCGCGCTCTCGCGAGCACCCGCTTTCTGCCGCTTTCGCCTGTCTTCTTCCTGCCCTTGTCATGGTTTCCCTGCTCGCCACTCCGGCTGAGCAGTACCGAGAGGTCATCTTCCGATGCGTCAACCGTCCGTCATATCCCGCCGCGTCGCCGCGGCCGTCGTGGTTCTCGTCGTGGGCTCGTCCGTCGCGGCGTGCGGCCCGAAGGAGAGCGGGAGCGACGCAGGTTCCGCCGCCTCCTCGTCCGCTCCCGCCAAGGGCGGCACCCTCAGCGTCCTCAACCGCGCACCCCAGGTGAACTTCGACCCCGCGCGCCTCTACACCTCCGGCGGTGGCGCCGTCCCGTCGCTGGTCTTCCGCACCCTCACCACCCGCAACCGCGAGGCCGGCGCCGCCGGTGCCGAGGTGGTCCCCGACCTGGCGACCGACCTGGGCACGCCCAGCGAGAACGCCACCGTGTGGACGTACACGCTCAAGGACGGGCTGAAGTACGAGGACGGCACCGCGATCACCAGCGCGGACATCAAGTACGGCATCGAGCGCTCCTTCGCGGCCGAACTCTCCGGCGGCGCACCCTATCTGCGCGACTGGCTGATCGGCGGCGCCGACTACGAGGGTCCGTACAAGGACAAGAAGGGCCTCGCCTCGATCGAGACGCCCGACGACCGGACCATCGTCTTCCACCTGAACAAGCCCGAGGGCGAGTTCCCCTACCTGGCGACGCAGACCCAGACCACGCCCGTGCCGCAGGCCAAGGACACCGGCGCGACCTACGAGAACCACCCCGTCTCCTCGGGGCCGTACAAGGTGGTCTCCAACGAGGGCGACGGCGAGCACCTCGTCCTGGAGCGCAACACCTACTGGTCCGAGAAGACCGACTCCGAGCGCAAGGCCTACCCGGACAAGATCGACGTCCGCGCCGGCCTGGACCCGGCCGTCATCAACCAGCGCCTCTCCGCCTCGCGCGGTGCCGACGCCGCCGCCATCACCACCGACACCAACCTCGGTCCGGCCGAACTCGCCAAGGTCACCGGCGACAAGGCCCTCGCCGCCCGCGTCGGCGAAGGCCACTTCGGCTACACCAACTACATCGCCTTCAACCCGAAGGTGAAGCCGTTCGACAACCCGAAGGTGCGCCAGGCGATCTCGTACGCCGTCAACCGCACCTCCGTCATCAACGCGGCAGGCGGCTCCTCGCTCGCCGAACCCGCCACCACCTTCCTGCCCGAGCAGAAGTCCTTCGGGTACACGGCGTACGACGCCTTCCCCTCCGGCGCCACGGGTGACGCCGCCAAGGCCAAGGAAGTGCTGAAGGAGGCCGGTTACCCGAACGGGCTGACCGTCACCCTCACGCACGACAACGAGAAGAACTTCGCCACCAGCCCCGAGGTCGCCACCGCGATCCAGGAGGCCCTGAAGAAGGCCGGGATCACGGTCGAGCTCAAGGGCCTGGAGGACAACGCCTACTCGGAGACCGCGTACAACGTGAAGACCGAGCCCGGCTTCTTCCTCGCCGGCTGGGGCGCCGACTGGCCCTCGGGCGGCCCCTTCCTCGCGCCGATCTTCGACGGCCGCCAGATCGTGGAGGACGGCTACAACTTCAACACCGGCCGCCTGAACGACGCTTCGGTCAACAAGGAGATCGACGAGATCAACCAACTGACCGACCTCGACGCCGCAGCCGCCCGCTGGGGCGCCCTCGACAAGAAGATCGGTGAGCAGGCGCTGACCGTGCCGCTCTTCCACCCGGTCTACCAGCGCCTCTACGGCGCGGGCGTGAAGAACGTCGTCATCAGCGACTGGACCGGCGTACTCGACATCGCCCTGGTCTCGGTCAAGTAGCCATGGCCGAAGCACCGCTGGTCACGGAGGCGGGGACCGACACGGTCCCCGCCTCCGGGGCGCTCCCGTTCTGGCGCCGGCTCCGCGCCCGGCGCTCCGCGCTCGTGGCGGCCGTCGTCGTCGCGCTGCTCGTCCTCACCGCCCTGGCCGCCCCGCTGCTCGCGGCGATCGAGGGGCAGGACCCCAATGCCTTCCACGCCGACCTGGTGGACTCCGCGACCGGCGGCGTCCCCCTCGGCTCCTTCGGCGGCATCAGCGCCGACCACTGGCTCGGCGTCGAACCCCTCACCGGACGCGACCTGTTCGCCCGCGTCGTCTACGGGGCCCGCGTCTCGCTCGGCGTGGCGCTCGCCGCCACCCTGATCCAGGTCGCCATCGGCATCACCCTCGGCATGGCCGCCGGACTCGGCCACCGCCTCGTCGACCAGCTGATCAGCCGCGTCACCGACCTCGTCGTCGCGCTCCCCGTCATCGTCACCGCGCTCGGCGCGCTCGCCGTGGTCCCCGCGAGTTTCCCCCGCCCCGTGCTGATCGCCGGCATGGTGGGCCTCGTCGGCTGGGCGCACCTCTCCAAGGTCGTCCGCGCCCAGACCCTCGCCCTCAAGCGGACCGACCACGTCCTCGCCGCCCGGCTCAGCGGCTGGGGCGGCACCCGCGTCGCCCGACGCGAACTGCTGCCGGGCCTCGCCGCGCCCGTCATCACCTACGCCGTGCTGCTCTTCCCCGGCAACATCGTCCTGGAGGCCGCGCTGTCCTTCCTCGGCGTCGGCATCAAGCCGCCCACGCCGTCCTGGGGACAGATGCTCAGCGACGCGGACACCTGGTACCAGGCCGCGCCCACCTACCTGCTCGTCCCCGCCCTGCTCCTCTTCGTCACCGTGCTGGCGCTGACGGTGCTGGGCGAGGGCGTGCGCAACGCCCTCGACCCCCGGGTCGCCTCGCGGCTGCGGGTCGGCACCGGGACCAAGAAGGAGGCCGGAGCGTGACCCGCTTCCTGCTGCGGCGCCTCGGCGGAGCGCTCCTGGTGCTCTTCGCCCTGAGCGTCGTCGTGTACGCCGTCTTCTACGTCGCCCCGGGCGATGTCGCGCAGATCGCCTGCGGCCCGCGCTGCTCGCCCGCGCAGGTCGCCCAGGTCACCGCGCAACTCCGTCTCGACGATCCGGTGTACGTGCAGTACGCCCACTTCGTCCAGTCCCTCTTCACCGGCCACGACTACTCGACCGGCACCGGCACCGAGCACTGCCCGGCACCCTGCCTCGGCCGCTCCTACCGGGACGACGAGCAGGTCACGGAGCTGATCGTCACCAAGCTCCCCGCCACCGCCTCGCTCGCCGTCGGCGGCTTCGCGCTCTGGGTCCTCGTCGGCGTCGGCACCGGGCTGCTCTCGGTGTGGCGGCGCGGCCGGGCGACCGAGCGCATCCTCACCGGGGTGACGCTCGCGGGCATGTCGACGCCCGTCTTCGTGCTCGGCCTGATGCTGATCATCGTCTGCTGCTCGACGCTGCAGATCCTCCCGTTCCCCGTCTACGTCCCGCTGACCGACGACCCCGAGCAGTGGTTCTGGAACCTGCTGCTGCCCTGGCTCTCGCTCGCCCTCGTCTCCGCGGCCCCGTACGCCCGGATGACCCGCGCGGCGATGCTGGAGACCCTCGCCGAGGACCACGTCCGCACCTTCCGCGCCTACGGGGTGAGCGAGCGGCGGATCGTCGTCCGGCACGCCCTGCGCGGAGCGCTCGCACCAGTGATCGCACTCGGCGCGGTGGACATCGGCACGATGTTCGGCGGCTCGGTACTCACCGAATCGCTCTTCAACATCCCCGGGATAGGCCGGGAACTCGTCGACGCCGTGCGGACCGTCGATCTCCCCGTCGTCGTCGGACTGGTGCTCGTCACCGGATTCTTCGTCGTCCTCGCCAACGTCGTCGCGGACCTTCTGCACGCGGCGGCCGACCGTCGGGTGGTGCTGTCATGAGCTTGGTCGAGGTATCCGGTCTCACCATCGACTTCGGCGGCGTGCGCGCCGTCGACGACCTCTCCTTCACCCTGGAGAAGGGCACCGCCCTCGGCGTCGTCGGGGAGTCCGGCTCCGGCAAGAGCGCCTCCGCCTACGCCCTGCTCGGCCTCCACCGGGGGACCGGGGCGGTCGTGGGCGGCTCGGTCACCGTGGCCGGTGTGGACGTGCAGGCCGCCGACGACGCCGGACTGCGGGCGCTGCGCGGCGCGAAGGCCGCCATGGTGTTCCAGGACCCGCTCTCCTCGCTCGACCCCTACTACGCCGTGGGCGACCAGATCGCCGAGGTGTACCGGGTGCACCACCGGGTCTCCCGGCGGGTCGCCCGGACCCGCGCGGTGGAGGTCCTCGGCCGGGTCGGCATCCCCGACCCGGCGCGCCGCTCGCGCTCCCGGCCGCACGAGTTCTCCGGCGGGATGCGGCAGCGGGTCCTCATCGCGATGGCGCTGGTCTGTGAACCGGACCTGCTCGTCGCCGACGAACCCACCACCGCACTCGACGTCACCGTGCAGGCGCAGGTCCTCGACCTGCTGCACGAGCTGCGCCGCGAGCGGGGCATGGGACTGCTGCTCGTCACCCACGACGTCGGGGTCGCCGCCGAGAGCGTGGACGACATCCTGGTCATGAAGGACGGCCGGGCCGTCGAACGTGGTCCGGTCGCCCAGGTGCTGGGCAACCCTCGCCACGCGTACACCCGCGCCCTGCTCTCCGCCGTTCCCCGCGTCGACGCGACGCGCGAGCGACGCGCCCCCGGGGCGGACGCCGCGACGGCCGTGGGCGCCGTGTCCGGGGCCGTCCGGTCCGGGTGGGCCGAGGAGAGCGAGCCGCTGCTCGAAGCGGTTGGCCTGCGGTGCGAGTTCGGTCGGGGACACGACCGGGTCACGGCCGTGGACGACGTCTCGCTCACCCTCCGGGCCGGTGAGACGCTCGGCATCGTCGGCGAGAGCGGAAGCGGCAAGACCACCCTCGGCCGCATGCTGGTGCGGCTGCTCGACCCGACCGCCGGCCGGCTCCGGTACGCGGGTACGGAGATCGGCGCGCTGTCGGCGAGGGAGCTGCGCCCGCACCGGCGCGAACTCCAGATGATCTTCCAGGACCCGGTCGCCTCCCTCAACCCGAGACGGTCCGTGGGCGAGTCCGTCGCCGACCCGCTGCGCGCGGCCGGCGAACGCGACGAGTCCCGCATCCGGCGCCGGGCCGGCGAACTCCTGGACCGCGTCGGGCTGGACGCGGCCCGGTACGACAGCTACCCGCACGAGTTCAGCGGGGGGCAGCGCCAGCGGGTCGGCATCGCCCGCGCCCTCGCCGCGGAACCCCGGATCATCGTCTGCGACGAGCCCGTCTCGGCGCTCGACGTCACCACTCAGGCCCAGGTCGTCGCGCTCCTCGCGGAACTCCAGCGGGAACTCGGCATCGGCCTCGTCTTCATCGCCCACGACCTCGCCGTGGTCCGGCAGGTCAGCGACCGGGTCGCGGTGATGCGCCACGGCCGGATCGTCGAACAGGGTGCCGTCGACGAGGTGTACGGCTCCCCGCGCGACCCGTACACCCGGCAACTCCTCGCGGCCGTGCCCGCCCTCGATCCGGAGGTGGCGGCGGCCCGGCGGGCGGCGCGCGGGGGGCTCGTAACGGTCTGACGGGGCGTGCCTCCAGGGTCGTTTCGCGGCGAAACGCGTGGGGACCGGGAAAGTTACGCCGGTTCACCCCTTCTGGTGGCGTGACGGACAACCGTCCGTCGCGCCACCGGCGTATCCGCTTAACGTCGTCCCGACGCTGGTCACCGGCCAACGGTGGCTGCCCACATGGGAGATCGGGGGTGTACTCGTGCGTATCGGCCTGCTCACCGACGGTGGTTATCCGTATGCGGACGGTGAGTCCAGACTGTGGTGCGACCGCTTGGTACGCGGTCTTCCCCAGCACGAGTTCGACCTCTACGCGCTGAGCCGCTCCGCCCATCAGGAGAAGCTCGGGTGGGTGAGTCTGCCGCCGCAGGTGGGGCGGGTACGGACCGCGCCGCTCTGGAGCGCGCCGCACACCGCGCCGCAGCGGACCACGGACGGGAGCGTGCGGCGGGACGAGCCGGGCAGCTGCCTCACCCGCCTGGTAACCGGCAGCGGGGGCGCCTACGGCCGCCGCGAGCGCCGGCGCTTCACGGCGCATCTGACGGCGCTCGTCACGGCGGTCAGCGCCCCGGGCGCGGACGGGCCGACGCACCCCCGGGACGGCGCGGGGGCCGGACGGACGGCCGCCGGCCCGGCCGGACGGTTCGGCGAAGGACTCTACGGACTCGCCGAACTGGCCCGGGAGCACGGCGGACTGCCCACCGCGCTCCGCTCCGAATCGGCCCTGCGGGTACTGGAATCCGCCTGCCGCGCCCGGGGAACCAGCCGTACCGTCCAGCGCGCCACCGTCACCGACCACCTGACCTTCGCCACCGAACTCGCCCGTCTGCTGATGCCGTTCTCGCTCGACTGGTACACCACCGAGTCCCTCGGCGGAGTGGACCTCTGCCACGCGGCCTCCGGGGGCACCGCTGCCCTCCCCGGACTGCTGGCCAAACGCTTCTTCGGTGTTCCCCTCCTGGTCACCGAGCACGGTCTGCCGCTGCGGACGCACTACCTCTCCGCCACGGACACGCCGTTCGGCGCGCCGGTACGCGCCCTGCTCGCCAACTTCCACGCACTCCTGGCCGCCGAGGTCTACCGGCAGGCCACCGTCGTCACCCCCGGCAACACCCACGTACGCCGCTGGCAGCAGCGCTGCGGTGCGGACACCGCCAAGCTGCGCACGGTGTACCCGGGCATGGAGACGGGGCGCTTCGCGCAGGTGGGCGAGAGCGACAGCGCCGGCCCGGACACTCTGGTGTGGGTGGGCAGGGTCGAGCCCGCCAAGGACCTCGTCGCCCTGCTGAACGCCTTCGCCGAGGTGCACCGGGCCGAACCGGGCGCCCGGCTGCGGATCTTCGGCGCCCCCGTCGAAGGCGCCGAGGGCGCCGCGTACCTCGCGCACTGCCGGGCCCTGGCCGACGCGCTCTTCCCCGTAACCGTCGCGGCCGGGGACGGTGACGCGGCCGGGGATCGGGACGAGGCCGGGGTCGCGGCCGGGGATCGCGACGAGGACGCGCCCGGGACGGAGGGGGCCGGGGCCGTGGAGAGCCCGGTCTCCTTCGAGGAGATCGGGGGGGCCGGGGCGGACGATCTCGCCGGAGCGTACGCGGCCGGCGGGGTGGTGGTCCTGTCCAGCGTCGTCGAGGGTTTCCCGATCAGCCTGGTGGAGGCGATGTTCTGCGGCCGGGCCACCGTCTCGACGGACGTGGGCGCGGTGGTCGAAGTCATCGGCGGCACCGGACTGGTGGTCCCGCCGGGCGACACCCCGGCGCTCGCCGACGCGTGCCTCGCGCTGCTGCGCGACCCGGAGCGCCGGGCGCGCCTGGGCGAGGCGGCGCGGGCGCGCGCCCGCGAACTCTTCACCGTGGAGCAGAACCTCGCGGCCTTCCGCTCGCTCTACCGGGAGCTGACCGCGAGTCACCCGCCGAGCCCCAGGGGCACCGCCCCGGCCACCGCCCGGCCGGAGGCCGGGACCCCGCGGACCGGGGGAGCGCCGGACGCTTCGACGCCCCGCCCCTTCGCCGTCCCGCCCGAGGAGTACGTACGCACCGGCCGGCCCCGCACGGAACCGGCGGAGCGACGGCCCGCCGGACGGACCCCGGCCTGGGCCGTCGTACCCGCGTCCGCACCCGCACCCGCACCCGCACCCGAGAAGGTCGGCGCCGCCGCGGCGGCCGGAGCGGGGGACGGCGATGCGTGACCCCCGCGACCACCTGTCCGCCCCGGGCAACGAACCGTACGGAGGAACCCTCATGGGCCGCGCGCCCGAAGCCCTTGGTGTGCCGAACGGCCCGTCGCCCGCCGCCGAGCGCCCCGCCCGGGCCGCCGGCTCCGTGGCGGACGCTCCGGCCGAATGCGTTCCGGCAGGGGCCGCGGGAGCGGAACGAGCGGAGGCGGAAGGCGCGGAGACGGAAGGCGCGGAGACGGAAAGCGCGGTGATGGAAGGCGCGGAGGCGGAAAGCGCGGTGGTGGAAGGCGCGGTGGTGGAAGGCGCGGAGGCGGAAAGCGCGGAGACGGAGAACGCCGCGGCGGAACGTGCCGGGGCCGCCGGCGTCGCCACAGCCGTTCCCGTCCCCGCTCCCGCGCCCGCCGCCGCCCGCCGGGCGCCCGCCGACCCCGTGCGCGCCCTGCTGCGGCACCACCGCGAGCTCTGCGAAGGCGCCGTCGACCCGCTGGAGATCGCCGCAGGCCTGGAGGCCCGCGGAATCACCGACCGGGCCGCCGCCCGCTACCGCCACCGGGACGTCTTCTCGCTGGCCGAGGAGCTCTACGCCCGGGTTCCCCGGGCCGCCGCCGGTCCGGTCGGGCTGCTGTCCGACCGGCGGACCGCCCACGATCCCGACCACCGTGCCGCCTGGACCCTGCACGCCCTGCTGCCCGGGGCGGCCTGCCTCGCCACGGTCGGGGCGCTCCGGGTGACAGAGGGGGCGCTCGGCACCGGCGCGCGGAACACACTGACGGCCGCCGGCGCCCTGCTGGTCTTCCTCGCGCTCCGGTCCGCCCTGGCCACCGGTCCGCTGCGCGCCCCGGCGGGCGCCGGCCGGACCGCCCTCTACACCTGCTGGCTCCTCGGCTACGCGGTGTACGGGGAGGAGCTGCTCGCCCAAGTCCTCAGCGGCGGTCCGGACGGCCACTGGCCCGGTACCCCGGCTCCGCTCCTCGGCCTCTCCCTCGCCGTGGTCCCCGCCGCCTGGTGCGCGCACCACTTCGGTGTGCACGCCCGCCGCAAACTCGGTGGCAGCCGGGCGCTGGAGGAGTTCGGCGCGGGGGTGCGACCGGTACTGCTGACGAGCGTCGCGCTCTTCCTCGCCGCGCTCCTGCCCCTCATGCTCCTCGCCGACCTGGGGTACGGCGGCCACGGCGTACCGCTCTCGGCCTACGCCCTCGGGCTGCTGCTCTTCCTCGCCCGGCTGGAGACCGCGCACGGCCTGTCCGCCCCCGCCGTCACCGCGCTGGCAGCCGCCTGTGCGGTCGAGGCGGCGGCCCCCGCCCTCGTGCTGGGCGGCCGGCTGCCCGGCCTCGACCCGCTCGCCCGGCCCGTCGACCTGCTCGTCGCGGCGGGCGGTACCGGCGCCGTACCCGCCCTGGCCTGCGGCGCCGCAGCGCTCGGGCTGCTGGCGCATGCGGCCGTCGCGCTCTCCCGCGCCTCCGCCCACCACCGGCACTGACCCGGACCGACCCGACGCGCACCGGCCCGCGCGCACCCGCCCCCGCACGTACCCGCCGTGGCGCACCGGCCTCGCGCGCCCGACCGCGACAGGCACCGCGACCGCGCCAGGTCCGGCCGACGACCGCACCACCTCGAACGGCCGGCCCCACCTTCGGACCACCACCTCGCACCACCTATCGCCCCGCGGAGCCGACACCGCGGGTCACCCGCACCGCATACGCCTTCCCACCAAGGAGAAACCGGACATGACCCGCCGACCCGCCGCACCGGCCACCCGCCGCCGGCACCCAGGGAGTGCACGATGAGGGTTCTGCTGCTCGGCGCCAACGGATTCCTCGGCCGCTTCGTCGCGGACCGCCTGCTGGCCGACCCGGCCGTCCACCTCACGGCCCTCGGCCGGGGCGACGACGCCGACGTACGGTTCGACCTCGCGGGCGGCAGCCCCGGGGCACTCACCCGCTTCCTGGACGCCGTCCACCCCGGGGTCGTCGTGAACTGCGCCGGGGCCACCCGGGGCCAGGCCCGCGAGCTGACCCGGCACAACACGGTCGCGGTCGCCACCGTCTGCGAGGCGCTGCGCCGCAGCGGCTGCGGGGCGCGGCTCGTCCAGGTCGGCTGCGCCTCGGAGTACGGGCCCTCGCAGCCCGGGTCCTCCACCGCCGAGGACGCCGTACCGCGCCCCGGCGGCCCGTACGGCGTCAGCAAGCTCGCCGCGACCGAACTCGTCCTCGGCTCCGGGCTCGACGCGGTCGTGCTGCGGGTCTTCTCGCCGGTCGGCCCCGGCACCCCGGCCGGCTCCCCGCTCGGCCGGCTCGCCGAGGCGATGCGCCGCGCGATGCAGTCCGGCGACGGCGAGCTGAAGCTCAGCGGCCTCGGGGTGCAGCGCGACTTCGTGGACGTACGCGACGTGGCGCGGGCGGTGCACGCGGCCTCCCTCTCCGCCGCCCAGGGCGTCGTCAACATCGGTACCGGCAGGGCCGTCCGGCTGCGCGACGCCGCGGCCGTCCTCGCCCGCGTCTCCGGTTTCGCCGGTGTGCTGCACGAGTTGGAGGTGCCGCCCGGCCGCCTCCCGATCGGCGCCCAGCGCACCTCCGCGGAGTCGGTCATGGAACACCTCGCGGCCACTCCGTCGCCCTACCCGGACGGTTGCGGTGCCTGGCAGCAGGCCGACGTGCGTACCGCCCGCGACCGACTGGGCTGGCGCCCCCGGATCAACCTGGAGGAGTCCCTGGCCGATATCTGGATGGAGGCGGCGTGCCGCATCTGACCGGCACGGGAACGGCCCGCCGGACAAGTGGGGACGAGCAGATGGGTTTCGGTGTGCCTGGATACGCTCATCCGCTGCTCGCTCCCACCGAGTGGGCGGAACTCACCCGCCCCGGCACGCCGTTGCACTGGGCGGTCCTCAACATCGCGGACGGGCCGGGCACCCGGCCCGACCCGCACTGTCTGGAAGCCCCTGTCACCGGCCAGGTCAAGTCCCCCGACACCGTGGGAAACACCCACTCCACCCCGCGCGAACAGCCGCAGCCGACCCGTCAGTCCACCCA
>NZ_JBSFVR010000223.1:0-12314 GCF_053592415.1 Streptomyces sp. NPDC002690
CCGCCCTCGAATCGAGGGCGGCCCCACCGTCGTGCGGCCGTGCGGGAGGGGCAGGGCTGTCCTGATCGGACCGGGCCCGGCCCGATCAGGACGAAGGGCCCTACTTCACGGCCGAGTGCCAGTACTGGGAGAGGTCCTTGCCGGCGTTCGGCGCGGCGGCGCCCGGGTCGTTGATGGTGACGACGTTGGTCTGCGCGTTGTTCAGCGTCAGGCTGTTGGTGCCGGAGGCGGCGGGCAGGCCCGTCTTGAGGTTGACGGCCCAGTTGAGCAGTCCGGCGCCGCAGCCGCTGGCGCCGGGGGCGGAGAAGGTGGTGTCCGACTGTGTGGCGCCCGCGAGGCTGATGCGGCCCAGCACGCCCTCGGGGTTGTCGGAGCCGTCCCCGTTGAACTGGAAGGAGCCGACCGAGGGCAGCGTCGAGTTCTTCGGGTGCAGCAGGATCGGGTTGGAGGAGCTGCCGATGTAGCAGTTGTCGCCGAGCAGCGGGTTGGTCAGGTGGATGCGGACCGGCAGGGTGATGATCGGTGTGGTGGTGCCGAGGCCGGCCAGGAGCTTGAAGTCCGAGGGGTTGTTGACGGACTCGATGGTCGCGGTCACCCGGTTGAGGTTGACGTCGGCGAGGCTGTTGCAGATGCCGGTGATGACGAAGATGTCGCTCGGGCACATCAGCCCGAGGAGACCTCCGGGAATGTCGGCGGGCGCGGCGACCAGCGCGCCCCCGGCCGGCGAGACTGCCGTCGAGGCGTTGTTGGGGTGGGTCACCACACCGAGCTGGAGGTCGCTCGCGCCGAACGGGACCACGGTGTTGCCGAGCTTGATGGTGCCGCTCGCGGAGTGGGAGGAGACGCAGACCGCGGTGTCGGTGGCGCCGTCGGCGGCCAGCATGGCGGCCGAGTCCACCGGGCACCGGGTGAAGGAGGCCCAGTTGCCGTTGAGGGTCGTGGCGGCGGTGGCGGACCCCATGGACGCGAAGGCACCGAGGGCGGTGAGGCCGGCCAGCAGTCCCATGCGCGTCCGGTTCGAAGTGGCTCTCATGTCATCCCCTTTGACGGCAGCCGCCGTTGGGTCGGCGGCATGCGCGGAGTTGCTCGGAAAGCGCCCCGGAACGGGCGCCGAGAACGGGCGGTACGTCCGCCGAGGGAAGCGGCTCCGGCGGCGACGAGAATCGCTACGGTGAAAATGAGCGCCGAATCGGTGGGATCTGCTCCCTGGCGACTCTGCTCTTATCACCGAGCCGTGACGTTACTGGCGGGTCACACCGGTGCACAATGGCGGCGTTTGACAATCCTCGAAGGCATCCTTGTTCTCGTGCCTGGGTGAGTGCTTATCCGGCCATTCTTGTCAGATGGTGAGCGGAGGGCTTGTCGCGTGAAATGCGGAGCCCAGCTCTCCGTTTGTGTGGGTCGTCCGGCCGGTGCATACCGTGCGGGGCGCGTGTGACGTGCGGGGATCTGGCCGGCGGTGGATCGAGAGGCCGGGGAATTATCACCCGAGAACAGTTCCCGCAGCCGGTCTGCTCACTTCCCGCGCAGAAATACGGGGCCGTAGGTTTGGCCGGGAAAACTTGGACAACGTGTATTGCCTGTCAGGTTACCCGCCCGTAGCCTCGCCCCGTGAGTACCCGGCCGGCCGTGCGGGTCTCCGTCGTCACGTGCGGGATCGGAATCCGGAGCGGCCCGCCGCGCCGGTCCTCCCTCCCGGGAGCCCACCGTCCCGCCACCCCCCTGCGGCCCGGACTCTCGCCCCTCGGGGGCACCTCGACCCCGGCTCACCCGGGGCGGGGATCTCCCGCCGGCGCCGTCCGTGGTGAGTACGCAGCAAAGAACAAGGTTTCCACCGGACTTTGTCACTCGATGACAAGTGTGCCGATCTTTGGCCTCTTGACCGTTCGAGGGCTTGTCCTGGTGGTGCCGGTGAACTTAACGTGCGCCCCTCGGCGCATTTCTGTCACTTCGTGAGTGCACGCAGGAGGTGGGATGGGAATCGAAGTCGTTGTCGAAGGCCTTACCAAGTCATTCGGCAAACAGAACATCTGGCAGGATGTGTCACTCACGCTTCCCGCCGGTGAGGTCAGCGTCATGCTCGGGCCGTCAGGTACCGGGAAGACCGTGTTCCTGAAATCCATCATCGGGCTCCTCAAGCCCGAGCAGGGGCGCGTCCTCATCAACGGTGTCGACATGGTGAACAGCCCCGAAAGGGACATCTACGAGACCCGCAAGCTCTTCGGGCTCATGTTCCAGGACGGCGCCCTTTTCGGCTCGATGTCCCTTTTCGACAACATCGCCTTCCCGCTGCGCGAGCACACGCGCAAGTCGGAGTCCGAGATCCGCCGCATCGTCATGGAACGCATCGACATCGTCGGCCTCCTCGGCGCCGAGGGCAAGCTGCCCGGAGAGATCTCCGGCGGCATGCGCAAGCGGGCCGGGCTCGCCCGCGCCCTGGTCCTGGACCCGCAGATCATCCTCTGCGACGAGCCGGACTCCGGCCTCGACCCGGTGCGCACCGCCTACCTCTCGCAGCTTCTGATCGACCTCAACGCGCAGATCGACGCGACGATGCTGATCGTCACCCACAACCTCGACATCGCGGCCACCGTCCCCGACAACATGGGGATGCTCTTCTCCCGCAACCTCGTCACCTTCGGCCCGCGCGAGGTGCTGCTCACCAGCGACCTGCCCGTGGTCTCCCAGTTCCTCGCCGGGCGCCGGCACGGACCCATCGGCATGTCCGAGGAGAAGGACGCGGCCCTGCTCGCCGCGGAGGCGTCCGACGGCTACGGCGGCCACGCCGACCAGCAGCCGCGCGGAGTCGTCCCGCAGCTCGAACCCTCGCCCGGCATGCCCGTACGGCAGGGCGCCCTGCGCCGCCGCGAGCGGGTCGCCGCGATGATGCACCAGCTGCCGGTCGCCGCCCAGCACGCCATCCTGCGCAGCCAGGCCCCGGCCGCCGGCGGTGCCCGCCCGTGACCGCCGAGATACCGGTGCGGCCCGCCGAGCCGCCGCAGAAGCCGCCGCCCGCGCCCGTACCCTCCTCGCAGCCCGTGCAGCGGCAGCCCACGCGGCTGCTCGCCCCGCTGCGGGAGACCGGGAAGCTCTTCGCCCTCGGGATCGCGGTGACCCGGGCCGTCTTCCGGCGCCCCTTCCAGGCGCGGGAGTTCATCGAGCAGTTCTGGTTCATCGCCAGCGTCACCATCCTGCCCGCCGCGCTCGTCTCCATCCCGTTCGGCGCGGTCATCGCCCTCCAGGTCGGCTCGCTCACCGAGCAGTTGGGCGCCCAGTCCTTCACCGGCGGCGCCAGCGTCCTCGCCGTCATCCAGCAGGCCAGCCCGCTCATCGTCGCGCTGCTCATCGCGGGCGCCGGCGGCTCCGCGATCTGCGCCGACCTCGGCTCCCGCAAGATCCGCGAGGAACTCGACGCGATGGAGGTCATGGGCGTCTCGCCCGTACAGCGCCTCGTCGTCCCGCGCGTCCTCGCCACCATGTTCGTCGCCCTGCTCCTCAACGGCCTGGTCTCGGTCGTCGGTACGCTCGGCGGCTACTTCTTCAACGTGATCATGCAGGACGGCACCCCCGGGGCTTACCTGGCCAGCTTCTCCGCGCTCGCCCAGCTCCCCGACCTGTGGATCAGCGAGTTCAAGGCTCTCATCTTCGGCTTCCTCGCCGGGATCGTCGCCGCCTACCGCGGCCTCAACCCGCGCGGCGGACCCAAGGGCGTCGGCGACGCGGTGAACCAGTCCGTCGTCATCACCTTCATGCTGCTGTTCTTCGTGAACATGGTCCTCACGGCGGTCTACCTCCAGATCGTCCCCGCGAAGGGGGGCTGACCGATGTCCATGCTCAGCTGGCTCGACCGCTCAGGCGATCAACTCAACTTCTACGTGCGGGCCTTGATCTGGATACCGCGCACCCTGCGCCGGTACACCAAGGAGGTGCAGCGACTCCTCGCGGAGGTCGCCTTCGGCAGCGGCGGCCTCGGGGTCATCGGCGGCACCATCGGCGTGATGATCGCCATGACGCTCTTCACCGGGACCGTCGTCGGCCTCCAGGGATACGCCGCCCTCAACCAGATCGGCACCTCCGCCTTCACCGGCTTCATCTCCGCCTACTTCAACACCCGTGAGATCGCGCCCCTGGTGGCCGGACTCGCGCTCTCCGCGACCGTCGGCGCCGGCTTCACCGCCCAGCTCGGCGCGATGCGGATCAACGAGGAGGTCGACGCGCTGGAGGCGATGGGCGTCCGCTCGATGCCCTACCTCGTCACCACCCGCATCATCGCGGGCGTCGTCGCCATCATCCCGCTCTACGCGATCGGGCTGCTCTCCTCGTACGTCGCCTCCCGGTACATCACCGTCCTCTTCAACGGCCAGTCCGAGGGCACCTACGACCACTACTTCAACCTCTTCCTCTCGCCGGACGACGTGCTGCTCTCCGTCCTCAAGGTGCTGATCTTCAGCGTGCTGGTGATCCTCGCCCACTGCTACTACGGCTTCCGCGCCGAAGGCGGCCCCGCCGGGGTCGGCATCGCGGTGGGCCGCTCGGTGCGCAACGCGATCGTGCTGATCAGCGTCACCGACTTCTTCCTCTCGCTCGCCATCTGGGGCGCCACGACGACCGTGAAGGTGGCCGGCTGATGAACGCGCAGACGGTACGCCGCAGAGCCGCCGGGGTCACCTTCCTGCTGGTCCCCGCCGTGCTGGTGTGGGTCTCGGTCTCGGTGTACCAGAAGGACTTCCAGAACGACGCCACCGTGACCGTACGCACCGGCTCGGTCGGCAACGAGATGCACGACAACGCCGACGTGAAGCTGCGCGGCGTCGTCGTCGGCCAGGTCCGCTCCATCACGGCGGACGGCGACGGGGCGAGGCTCACCCTCGCCATCGACCCGGACAAGCTCGACCAGGTCCCCGCCGACGTCACCGCCCAGATGCTGCCGACCACCCTCTTCGGGGAACGGTTCGTCGCCCTCGTACCGCCGCAGGTGCCCTCGGGCGAGGCGCTGCGCGCCGGAGCGGTCATCCCGCAGGACCGGTCCAGCAACGCCATCGAGCTGGAGCAGGTGCTCGACAACGTCCTGCCGCTGCTGACCGCCGTGAAGCCGGAGAAGCTCTCCGCCACCCTCACCGCCGTCTCCCAGGCGCTCGAAGGGCGCGGCGAGAAGCTCGGCGACACCCTCGTCACCCTGGACGCCCACCTCAAGAAGCTCAACCCCCAACTCCCCACGCTCAACCGGGACATCCAGGAACTGGTGAAGGTCAGCTCGGTCTACGCGGACGCGGCGCCGGACATCGTCGACGCGCTCACCGACTTCACCACCACCAGCGGCACCCTCGCCGACCAGCAGGCCGAACTGGCCGGCCTGTACGGGACGGCGACAGGCGCCGCCCAGGACGTCACAGCCTTCCTGCGGAAGAACAAGGACAACCTCATCCGGCTCTCCGCCTCCGGCCGTCCCACCCTGGAAGTCCTCGCGAAGTACTCCGACGAGTACCCCTGCACCCTGCGCACCATGGCCGGCATGGTGCCCGCCATGGACAAGGCGCTGGGCAAGGGCACCGACCAGCCGGGCCTGCACGTCACCCTCAAGACCGTCCCGTCGAAGGGCAAGTACGTCGCGGGCCGGGACACCCCGAGCTACACGGCCACCGGCGGCCCGCACTGCTACACCGTGCCGTACCTGGGGGCCACCGCACCCACCGCCGAGGCCCGGGTGGCCGCCGACGACAGCGCGACGGCCGCCACCGGCGACGTCACCGCCGAAGGCACCACGGACGCGGCAGCCGGCGAACGCACCCTCGGCATCGCCAACTCTCCCGAAGAGAGCGCGCTCGTCAACGAACTCGTCGCTCCCACACTGAAAGTCCAGCCGCAGGACCTGCCCGACTGGAGCAGCGTGCTCATCGGTCCGGCCTTCCGCGGTGCGGAGGTGAAGCTCAAGTGAAGCGCCGCTCCCTCGCGGGACCCCTCACGAAATCGATCGTCTTCGTCCTGGTGACGACACTGGCGACCACCGTGCTCGCCCTGTCCATCGCCAACACCGGTGTCGGGGACACCACGTCGTACAAGGCCCGGTTCACCGACGCCACCGGGCTCGTCGTCGGCGACAGCGTCCGCATCGCCGGGGTCAAGGTCGGGCAGGTCGAGTCCATCGGCCTCGCCGACCGCCGGGTCGCCGAAGTCCGCTTCGCCGTACGCAAGGGGCGTACGCTCCCCGCCTCGGTCACCGCGTCCATCAAGTACCTCAACATGGTGGGCCAGCGTTACATCGACCTCGACCAGGGCGCCGGGCCCGTCGGCCAGAACTTCACGGCCGGAGAGACCATCCCGCTCGCCCGCACCACCCCCGCGCTCGACCTGACCCAGCTCTTCAACGGCTTCCAGCCGCTCTTCGAGGGCCTCTCGCCGCCCGACGTCAACGAGCTGGCCGGCTCCATCGTCCAGGTGCTCCAGGGCGAGGGCGGCACGGTCGACAGCATCCTCGAACACGTCGGGTCGCTCACCACGACCGTCGCCGCCAAGGACAAGGTCATCGGCGAGGTGATCAAGAACCTCAACGAGGTGCTGAAGACGGTCAACGACCGCGAGGCCGGATTCACCGAACTGGTCGACACCCTTCAGCAGTTGGTCACCGGCTTCGCCGGGGACCGCAAACCGCTCGGTGAGGCCGTCACCGCGATGGGCGCCCTCACCACCGTCACGGCCGACCTCTTCGAGGACGGCCGCAAGCCCCTCAAGGACAGCATCAAGCAGGTCGGCCGGCTCTCCGACCAACTCGCCGACGCCACGCCGGAGATCGAGAACTTCCTCGCGAAGACCCCGGCCAAGATGGAGGCGATCACCCGCCTCACCTCCTACGGGTCGTGGATGAACCTCTACCTCTGCGAGGCCAAGGTCTCCGGGGTCACCACCAGCGACGGCAGCACCCCGCCCACCGGCATCGCGATCACCGAACCGAGGTGCCAGGCGTGAACATCACCCCCATCAGGGAGCGCAACCCCGTCGCCGTCTCGGTCGCCGGCATCGTCGTCCTCGGCCTCGTCGGGTTCGCCGCGTTCCACGCCGACGCCCTGCCCCTCATCGGGGGCGGCACGACCTACACCGCCGACTTCTCCGAGTCCGCCGGGCTCGCCGACGGCGACGAGGTCCGCATCGCCGGAGTGAAGGTCGGCGAGGTCACCGGCGTCACGCTCGACGGCGCCAAGGTCAAGGTCTCCTTCCGGGTGAAGGACGCCTGGATCGGGAACTCCAGCACCGTCGGCATCGCCATCAAGACCCTCCTCGGCGACAAGTACCTCGCCGTCGACCCGCTCGGTACCACCGCCCAGGACCCGTCCCGGCGCATCGGCGCCGACCGCACCACCTCCCCGTACGACGTCACCCAGGCGTTCAACGGACTCGGCGAGACCATCGACGAGATCGACACCGACCAGCTCGCCGCGAGCTTCGACGCGATCTCCGACACCTTCAAGGACTCCCCGGCCCACGTCCGCAGCGCGGCGGACGGCCTGTCCGCCCTCTCCCGTACGGTCTCCGAGCGCGACGCCGAACTCGCCACCCTGCTGGGAGCGAGCAAGCAGCTCACCAAGACGCTCTCCAGCAAGGAGAGCTCCTTCGAGACGCTGCTGAAGGACGGCAACCTCCTGCTGGGCGAGATCCAGGCCCGCCGGGACTCCATCCACCAGCTGCTCACCGGCACCAAGAACCTCGGCATCCAGCTCACCGGTGTGGTCCAGGACAACAACAAGCAGCTGAAGCCCACCCTGGACGCGCTCGGCAGGGTCACCGCCGTCCTGGTGAAGAACGAGGACAGCCTGAACAAGGTGCTCTCGATGGCCGGCTCCTACAACCGGCTCGTCGGCAACACCCTCGGCAGCGGCCGCTGGTTCGACAACTACGTCTGCGGTGTCGTGCCCAAGAACTACCTGCCGGCCGACGCGACCCCCGCGACCGGATGCATGCCGCCCAAACAGGAAGGGGGCAGCTGAAGATGAGACTCACGCGCGTCATCGGCATCGGCGCGGGACTCGCGGTCGTCGCCGTCGCGGCCACCTCCGGAGTGATGGCCCTCGACCAGGAGGGCACCACCACGGTCACCGCGTACTTCGACCGGGCCACCGGCGTCTACCCGGGCTCCGACCTGCGCATCCTCGGCGTCAAGGTGGGCAGCGTCACCTCCGTCGAACCGCAGGGCCAGGAGGTGCGGGTCACCCTCCGCGTCGACAAGGACATCAAGGTCCCCGAAGGGGCGCACGCCGTGCTCGTCGCCCCCAGCCTCGTCGCCGACCGGTACATCCAGCTCGCACCCGCCTACACCGGCGGCGCCACCCTCGCCGACGGCGCGGTACTCCCCGCCGACGGCAACGCCGCACCCGTGGAGGTCGACCAGCTCTACGCCTCCATCACCGAACTCTCCACCGCGCTCGGCCCGGACGGCGCCAACGCCAACGGGGCGCTGGCCCGGCTCCTGGACACCGGGGCCGAGAACCTCGACGGCAACGGCAAGGCCATCGGTGACTCCATCGAGGAGTTCGGCAAGGCGACCAAGACCCTCGACAAGAGCAGCACCGACCTCTTCGACACCCTGTCCTACCTCCAGTCCTTCACCACCATGCTCAAGGACAACGACGGCGAAGTGCGTTCCGCGGAGCAGCAGTTGGACTCCGTCACCGGCTTCCTCGCCGAGGACAAGGAGAACCTGAGCGCCGCGCTGTCCGAACTCGCCACCGCTCTCGGCCAGGTGAAGACCTTCATCGAGGACAATCGCGAGTCGCTCAAGACCAATGTCGACGCGCTCGTACCGCTCACCCAGATCCTCGTCGACCAACGGGCCTCGCTCGCCGAGTCCTTGGACACCCTCCCGCTCACGGCCGGCAACCTCGTCAACGCGTACGACCCGGTCAACCGGACCCTGGACGGACGCGCCAACCTCAACGAGCTGAGCATGGGCGGCTACTTCCCCGACCAGCCCGCGGCGACCGGCAGCACGGTGACCGACAGCGCGGCGACCGACAGCGGCGCGAGCCCTCTGAGCGGACTCGCCGCGGTCGACGCCGACCGCCAGGCCGAACTGCCCGTCCTCCCGCTGCCCGCCGTCGGCACCGTCTACGGCACGCCCGAGAAGTCGGCCACCGGTACGGAGAAGTCCGGGGCCGACGGCTCCGGGACCGACGGCTCGGCGACCGATGGCTCCGGGACCGAGAAGAAGGAGGCCGGCCGATGAGCAGGGCCGCGCACGGCCCCAGAAGCCGGGTGATCGCCGGGGCCGCCTCGGTGGCCGCCCTCGGCGTCGCCCTGGTGCTGGTGGTCACCCAGGTCGACGCACCCTCGTTCAGCGGGATCGAACAGCTCCCGCTCCCCGGCGGCGCCGACCTCGGCGACCACCCGTACGAGATCACCGCCGAGTTCGCCGACGTACTCAGCCTCGCCCCGCAGTCCTCCGTCAAGGTCAACGACGTCGCGGTGGGCCGGGTGACCGACATCGCGCTCGGCAAGGACGGCTGGACCGCGAAGGTCACCATGCGGATCAACGGGAGCGTCTCGCTCCCCGCCAACGCCTTCGCCCGCCTCGAACAGTCCAGCCTGCTCGGCGAGAAGTTCGTCCAGCTCGCCCCGCCCACCGAGGGCAAGGCCGAGGGCGCCCTCGCGGACGGCGACCGCATCCCGCTCGTCCGTACCAACCGCAACCCGGAGGTCGAAGAGGTCCTCGGCGCCCTCTCCCTGCTCCTCAACGGCGGCGGCGTGGCCCAGCTCAAGACCATCACCACCGAGCTGAACAAGGCACTCACCGGACAGCAGCCGGAGATTCGGTCGATGCTCCAGCGGGTCGACACCCTCGTCACCGACCTGGACGACCACAAGGAGGACATCACCCAGGCCCTCGACGGCGTCAACCGGCTCGCCGCCACCCTCGCCACCCGCAAGCAGGACGTCGGCACCGTGCTCACCGGACTCAGCCCCGGCCTCAAGGTCCTGGAGGACCAGCGCGGCCAGCTGCTGACCATGCTGCGTTCGCTCGACACCCTGTCCACCGTCGCCGTCGACACGATCAACAAGAGCAAGGCCGACATGATCGCCGACCTCAAGGCCCTCGCGCCCACCCTCCAGGCGCTCGCCGACTCCGGCGACGCGCTGCCCGACTCCCTCCAGGTGCTCGCCACCTACCCGTTCACGGACGAGGTGCTGCGCGGCGTGAAGGGCGACTACCTCAACGTCTATCTGGACATGACGGCCACCCCCGGCACCCGGATCATCCCGCCGTACGACCCCGACGCGACGACCACCCCGACCGAGCCGACGGCGGAGACGGCGTCCCTCGCCTCGCTGCCCCTGCCGCTTCCCTCGGTGACCGCTTCGAGCACCGGGAGCGAGCGATGATCACCACGGCCGTCCGCCTCAAGAACATCGCCTTCCTCGTGATCTCGGTGCTGGTCCTCGGCTTCCTCGGCGTCCGCTACGCCGACCTCGGCCACTTCGTCGGACTGCGCGACTACTACACCGTCAAGGTGCAACTCCCTCAGACGGGCGGCCTGTTCACCCACTCCAACGTCACCTACCGGGGCGTCTCCGTGGGCCGGGTCGGACCCATCGAGCTGACCGACGACGGCGTCGAGGCCGAACTGCGCATCGACAACGACTCCCCGCCCATCCCCGACAGCCTCACCGCCGTGGTCGCCAACCTGTCGGCCGTCGGCGAAGAGTACGTCGACCTGCGCCCCACCCGCGCCACCGGCCCGTTCCTCGGCAACGGCTCGGTGATCGACCAGGCGGACACCACCATCCCCGCGCCCCCCACCGACGTACTCGTCAGCGTCAACGACCTGGCGTCCTCGGTGGACCTGGAGTCGCTGCGCACCGTCGTCGACGAGTTCGGCACCGCGCTGGCCGGCCGGGGCGACGACCTCCAGGTCCTGCTGGACACCGGCAGTGAGTTCGTGGACGCAGCCGACAAGGCGCTCCCCGCCAACATCAAGCTGATGCAGGACGGCGAGACGGTGCTGCGCACCCAGGCCGAACAGGGCGAGGCGCTCAAGGGCTTCGCCGACGGGGCGAAGGACCTGGCCGCCGAGCTGAAGGGCTCCGACAGCGACCTGCGGCGGCTGATCGCCGCCACCCCGGGCGCCGCGACCCAGCTCAGCGCGCTCATGCGCGACCTGGACCCGGGCTTCGGCGTCGTCGTCGCCAACCTCCTCACCACCTCCGAGGTCGCCGTCACCCGCCAGCGCGGCATCGAGGAACTGCTGGTGAAACTGCCCGCCGTGGCCGCCGCCGGAGCGAGCGTGGTGGACGAGGACGGCGCACGATTCGGCATGGCCGTCACCTTCTTCGAACCTCTGCCCTGCACCGCCGGATACGGCGGCACCGTCTACCGCAACGGCCTGGACACCACCCAGGGCCCCGCGGCAAACACCCGGGCGCGCTGCACCTCGTCCCCCGGCACCGGCATCGAGGTCCGCGGCTCCGCCAACGCCCCCAAGGGCGGCGCGGTCCCCGCGCCGGTGAAGCCGGTGACGACGCTGAGCGGCTCCACGGCGGACACGATCCTCCCCGGCGCCCTGTCCGCCACCCCTTCCGGCGGGTCCGCCACCACCATGGCCGGGCTGCTCGGGCTGGGGGGAGGCGAGTGAGCGCGCGGGCGAAGAACCTCACGGGCTGGGCGGTCCTCCTCGCCGCCGTACTCGTCTGCGCACTGGGCGGCTGGTCCTACGCGGCGGCCCGGGGCGACGACTCCCTCGCGTACGCCAAGAGCCGGGACGCCGCACTCGCCGCCGGCCGGAGCCAACTGGCCCGGCTGAACAGCATGGACGGCACCGACGCCGCACGGATCGATGCCGGACTCGAGGGCTGGCTGCGGGTCACCTCCGGACCGCTCCACGACCAGCTGAAGAGCACCCGTGCCAAGGACGCAGCCGCGTTCCGGTCGGCCGGCACCAGCGCCAAGGGCACGGTCACGGACGCGGCGCTCACCGCCCTCGACGAACGCGGCGGGACGGCCGAGCTGATCGCCACCGTGGACGTGAAGGTCACCCCGCGCACCGGAGTGGCCGGAACCGAACGCAAACGGTTCGAGGCCGCCCTGGAGCGCACGGGCGACGGCTGGAAGGTCAAGGCACTCACCGCGATCCCGGTCGGAGCGGCCACATGAGCGCGACCCGGGCGAGCGCGGCACACGCGCACGACAGCGGAGAGGCGGCGGTGATGAGCGTAACCGGCCAGGACGTGGAGGAACGGGAGGAGCGTTCCGCGGAGGAGGTCGTCCCCGAGCCAGAGGCGGTCACCCCCGAGGAGGAAGCTCCCATGGGCGCCACCGGGCGTTTCGCCCG
>NZ_JBSFVR010000224.1:0-12226 GCF_053592415.1 Streptomyces sp. NPDC002690
GCGGACCAGAGGGCGCGCGAGGACCGCCTCGAACCACTCCGCCGTCCTGCTCGCCAACTCTGCTGGTCCGCCCGTGGCTTCGAAGGCGAACTCGTCCGCGGCCCGCAGGATGGTCAAGTCCTGGATGTGGAGCCTGCCGCCACGGACGACGGCGCCGTCCACGTGGGCGCCCACTACCAGAATCCCCCGGCCGCGTTGCGGGTCATCGATGTCCAGATGGACGATCAGCCGCCCGCTGGAGGTGCTCGCCGCCGGCAGCACGACGGTGTCGAGCGGGTCCACCTGCCAGGAGCCCGCTCTTTCGGCCAGAGCGTCCACGAACGCGCGCTGCGCGATGTCCAGGTCGCCTTCGTCGTACTCGAACCAGGGGATCCCCGCCATGACCGCACTCTAGAACTGCCCCGCAACCCGTGGTGGATCAGTGCGCGGCATCGGATGCGGTGCACCGCGAGGCGGAAGAACATCCGCACGCTGGATGTCGCGGACGTTCCGACAACGCAGCGAGGTGCCGTGGCGGTCTTCGCGCACCCGCCAGAAATTGCGGGGCAGCCCTCGGACGCGGTACCGAGCCGTCCAGAAGCCGGCGGTCATCGGACCGTCCACTCACGCATCACGGACGCACGAGGCCCGCGACGACGGAGCGCCCCGACCAGCCGAAGCCGGTCGAGGCGCTCAGTACCAGGTCAGAGGGTGTCTCCCCTGTCCTGCTCGCGGTAGGCCGTGTGGGACTCGAACCCACAACCAACGGATTAAAAGTCCGCTGCTCTGACCAATTGAGCTAACGGCCCCTACCGGATCACCCATGAGCATAGCCCGCCCGGACCCGGCGGCCGATCCGGTATCCCGTGATGGGCCACCGCGCCGGGAGCGCGGATCTCCGGAGGCCGCCGAGGGGCGAGCTCGTGCCCTTGTGAACCTGCGGCTACGGGCGGGTGCGACGTACCGCGGGGGAGACACGGCGGTACGGACCCCGCCCCTGTATTGCTCCCCGGACACACACCGGGCCCGGACAAGCGCCAGGGCCCGTACAACACCTCTCGCGGTGTCGTACGGGCCCTGGCGGACGATCAGCGGCTCAGCGGGGAGCCGTCAGGTCGCGGGACCGCCGGTCGGCGGTCCGGACGGCCGATCAGCCGTTGCGCTTCCAGCGGGGCTTGTCGTCGCGGCGGCCGAAGCTGCCGGTGTTCGTGCCGGTGTTGCCACCGCGGTGGTCGTCACGACGGCCCTGCGGGCGGTCGCCGGCGCCGCCGGAGCGGAAGCCACCGGACGGACGGTCGTCACGACGGTCGCGGTTGAACGGACGGTCGCCGCCACCGGAGCGGAAGCCGCCGGAGGGGCGCTCGTCACGACGGTCGCCGCCGGAGCGGAAGCCACCGGACGGACGGTCGTCACGACGCTCGAACGGACGGCCACCACGGTCGCCGCCACGGTCGTCGCGGCGGTCGCCACCGGAACGGAAGCCACCGGACGGACGGTCGTCACGACGGTCGCGGTTGAACGACGGACGGTCGTCACGACGCTCGAACGGACGGCCACCACGGTCGCCACCACGGTCGTCGCGGCGGTCGCCACCGGAACGGAAGCCACCGGACGGACGGTCGTCACGACGGTCGCGGTTGAACGACGGACGGTCGTCACGACGCTCGAACGGACGGCCACCACGGTCGCCACCACGGTCGTCGCGGCGGTCGCCACCGGAACGGAAGCCACCGGACGGACGGTCGTCACGACGGTCGTTGCCGCCGCGGTAACCACCGCGGTCGCCACCGCGGTTGTCGCGACGCTCGTAGTTGCCCCGCTCGTCGCGGCGCTGCTCCTCGCGGACCGGCTGCTCCGGCACGGCGACGGCGGCCTCGACGGCGGCCTCCGCCTCGGCGACGGCCTCGGCCACCGCCTGCTCGGGGTCGTCGCCCCGCTCGCGCGCGGCACGGGCCACCAGGCGGTCGGCCTCCTCGCGGAGCTCACCGGCGCGGCGCTGCACGTGCTCCAGCTGCTTGGTCAGCTCGGCGACCTCGCGCTCGGCCTGCTTGGCGGCGTTGTTCGCGGAGTCGGCCTGGACCTCGGTGAGCGAACGCGCACCGGTGATCTCGGCGACCTCGGGCTCGAAGACGCCCGCGCCCTGGACGATGTGACGCGAGGCGTCGACGCCCGCGTCCTCCATCAGGCGGAAGATCTGACGACGCTGGTGCGGGAGCGCCAGCGAGACGACGACACCGGACTTGCCGGCACGGGCGGTACGGCCCGAGCGGTGCAGGTAGTCCTTGTGGTCGCCGGCCGGGTCGACGTTCAGCACCAGGTCGATGCCGTCGACGTGGATGCCGCGGGCGGCGACGTCGGTGGCGACCAGGGCGTTGACGTAGCCCTTCTTGAAGTCTTCGAGGACGCGGGTACGGGCGCCCTGCGTCATGCCGCCGTGCAGCGCGTCGGCCTTCACACCGGACTCGATGAGCTGCTCGGCGATGCGGTCGGCGCCCAGCTGGGTGCGGACGAAGATGATCGTGCGGCCCTTGCGGGCGGCGATGGCGGCCGTGACCGGCGCCTTGTCCTTCGGCTTCACGACGAGGACGTGGTGCGACATGGTCGAGACGTTGCCCTGGGCGCTGTCGACCTCGTGCGTGACCGGGTTGGTCAGGTAGCGCTTGACCAGCGTGCCGATCTCGTTCTCCATGGTGGCGGAGAAGAGCATGCGCTGACCGCCACCGGGGATCTGGTCGAGCAGCTCGGTGACCTCGGGCAGGAAGCCCAGGTCGGACATCTGGTCGGCCTCGTCGAGAACGGCGACCTGGACCTCCGCGAGCGAGCAGGCGCCGCGGTTGATGATGTCGCGCAGACGGCCCGGGGTGGCGACGAGGACGTCGACACCGCGCTCCAGGGCGTAGATCTGGTTGCCCATGGAGGTGCCGCCGCAGACGACCTTCATCTTGAGGCCGAGCACGTCGCCGTACGGCTGCAGCGCGTCCGCGACCTGCATCGCGAGCTCACGGGTCGGCGTGAGGATGATCGCGCGGGGCTTCTTCTTCTCGGTGTGACCGCCGGCCAGCGCGGCCAGGGTCGGCAGACCGAAGGAGAGGGTCTTGCCGGAGCCGGTACGGCCTCGGCCCAGGATGTCCTTGCCGGCCAGGGCGTCCGGGATGGTCGCGGCCTGGATCGGGAAGGGGCTGGTCACGCCGTTCTGCGCCAGCTTGCGGACGATGCCCTCGGGCAGGCCCAGCGAGGCGAAGGTGAGGGTCGGCTCGGCGTCCTCGTCGGACGCGGCGTCCTCGTCGGACGCGTCGAACGCGGCCTCGACGGGAGCGGCGGCCTCGGGGGCCTCCTGCTCGGCCTGCTCGGCCGTCACCTCGGCGGCGACGGGAGCTGCCTCGGCCACGACGGCCTCGGCGACGAGCTCGGCGGTCTGCGCGAGCTCGGTGTCGATGTCTTCGGACATGACGGTGTGGTCAGAACTGGAAATTGACATGCGAAATGCGAAACCTTCCGGAGTCTCGGCACGCGCCCGTAACTCCGTGTTTTCGCAATTTCGACCGCCTCAATGCGGTCCAGCCACGGCAAGGGAGAGTACGCGCCACACGGCGCTCTTCTGTGTCGGCGCCGGGCAATGGGATCAAACGATCTACTACCATACGCACCCTCCCCCACATTGCGCAAACCGCCCTTCTTCGGCACCCGAACAAACCACCCTTGACCTGCGGTGATGCCCAAGGTCGGCCGACGGCGCCCCGGTCGCCGAGGGCGCGGCGGTCACTCCGCCGGCGAGGCCGCGGGCGGTGTCGGTTCGTCCGGCGCGGCCGGCGATTCCGCGGGCTGTCCCCCGCCGCCCGTGTCGCCGCCCGGGGCCGGGTCGGTGACCGCCGGGGGCGTGGGGTCGGGCGGGACGGGGACGAACGTGACGACGGGGTCCCCGGGTCCCGCCGACACGCCCGGCACCACCACCGCGGGGGCCCCGCTCCCGCTGGGTGTCGGCAGCCCGGTCCCCCGGTCCGCCGCCGAGGGGCTGGGCGAGGCGGGATCACCGGACCGCTTCGGGTCGGCCTTCCCGCCCTTGGCCCGGTCCGTGTGGTCGCGGCCCGACCCGCCGGAGCCGGAGCGGCCGGAGCCGCCGGACACCCCGCTGTCCTGCTCCTCCGTCGCCCCGGCCGCCCCGGCGGACCGGGAGGGGCGGGGACCGGACTCCTCGGCGTCCACGCTCACGCACCCGAGGGAGGCGCTCAGCATCAGCGCGGTGAGGACCGCCCAGCGGGCGGTAGGGGGAAACGGGCGCACGGGGCACCTCCGGGACGGGAACGCGGGAACGGGTGCGTGGTACCCAACTCCCCGGACCCCGCCGGGGACACGCCCACCGGCCGACCTGTAGGCGTCAGCCGCCGAATCCGGCTCCGCCCGCCACCTCCGCGCCGAGGAACACCGCGCCCAGCCCCATCAGCAGGGAGGCCACCACGTTGGCGCCCGCGAGGAAGGTCCGCCCGGACTCGGCCATCCGCAGCGTCTCGTACGAGAACGTCGAGTACGTCGTCAGTGCCCCGCAGAGCCCGGTGCCCAGCAAGGCGTAGACGGGCGCGGAGACGGCCGCGCCGGTCAGCACCCCGAGCAGCAGGCTGCCCGCCGCGTTGGCCGCGAAGGTGCCCCAGGGGAAGACGTACGGAAGTCCGGCGCCGTGGTGCCGGCGCACGAGACGGTCCGTCAGATAGCGCAGTGGCGCGCCCACCGCGCCGCCGACGACGACCAGCAGCCAGTTCACCGGACACCGCCTTCCGTGCCCCGCATCCGGGTCCCGCGTGCCCGGGCCACCGCCTTGCGGGTCACCACCGCTGACGCCCACACCGAGCCGAGCGCCGCCACCAGCGTGAGGAAGGTGTACGCCATCGCGGTCAGCGCCTCCTGCCGCTGGAGCAGCTTGGAGACGTCGGCCGCGTACGTGGAGAAGGTGGTGAAACCGCCGAGCACGCCGACGCCGAGGAACGGGCGCACCAGCGGGCGGGTGACCACGGAGAGTTCGGCGGTCAGCACCATCAGCACACCGATCAGGGCGCAGCCGGCGACGTTGACGACGAAGACCGTCCACGGGAAGGCGCCCGCGTCGGTGGGCCAGGCCAGGGTGGCGGCGTAGCGCGCGGTGGCGCCGAGCGCGCCGCCGACCGCCACGACACCGAGCACCGACGCCTCGCGCGGCCCCGGCAGGGCGGGCGGCGCGGGCAGCACGGGCTCGTCCCCCGGGGGAGCGCCTGCCCTCTTCACGCGTAGCCGAGCGCGTGCAGCCGCGCGTCGTCGATGCCGAAGTGGTGGGCGATCTCGTGGACCACGGTGATCTCGGTCTCCGCGACGACGTCCTCGCGGGTCTCGCACATCCGCAGCGTCGGCCCCCGGTAGACGGTGATCCGGTCCGGCAGGACGCCCGCGTACCACTCGCCCCGGTCGGTGAGCGGTGTTCCCTCGTAGAGGCCGAGCAACTCGGGTTCGCCGGGGTCCGGTTCGTCCTCGACGAACACGGCGACGTTGTCCATCAGCCGCGTCAGTTCCGGCGGAATCCGGTCGAGCGCCTCGCTCACCAGCTCTTCGAACTGCTCGCGCGTCATCTCCAGCACCCCGCCATTGTCACGCACCGCCGCCCCGGCGCACCCGTCCGGCCGGGCGTCCGTCCCGTACGCCCCGTACGCCCGGGTACCTGCCCCGCGCGCGGCCCGCGTCCCGCCGGCCGCACCCCGTACGCGGGCAGGTGCCGCACCCGCCGCATGTCCGGAGCGCGGACCGGGCATACGGGTCCAATGGTTCGCGTCCCGTTCCGTCCGCACCGCACCGCCGCCCGTGTCGGCCGGAGCCGAGGTCCTCGTACCGCCCGGATGCCGGCGCCCGTGCTCCTCCCCGGGCCCACCGGGCCCGGGCCCGGCCCGGTCGTGCGGGTGCTCGCGATGGCCGCGGTGGTGGTGCTGGGCGGCTGGCTCGGGCTGCTGGTGGTGGGGGACGTGAAGACGCCCGTCGGCCCGATGGACACCACGATGGCGCTGCGGCCCTCGCTCACCGGGGGCACCCGGGTGGACGTGTCGCCGCTCGGCGCGCTGGAGCTGGACTCGCACGTCGCGCCCCTGCGGCTGGACGTGGACGTGGACCGGCTCGATCCCGAGCGCTCCCAGCGGCTGGTGGAGAAGCCCGAACGGTTCTCCGGGCTCCAGGACGAGGTGGCCCGGGACGTCACGGACGGCGCCCGGGAGCTGGCGCTGCGGTCGGTGGTGGCCGTGCTGACCGGGGCGACCGTGCTCGGCCTCGTCGTCTACCGGCGCCCCCGCCCGGCCCTGGCCGCCGGCGGCCTCGCGCTGGTGCTGCTGGCGGGATCGGGCGTCAGCGCGTACGCCACCTGGAACCCGAAGTCGGTGCTGGAGCCGAAGTTCTCGGGGCTGCTCTCCAGCGCCCCCTCGGTGGTCGGCGACGCCCGTTCGATCGTCACCGAGTTCGACGTCTACCAGCAGGAGCTGGCCCGCCTGGTCACCAACGTCTCCCGGCTGTACGACGCCACCTCCACGCTCCCCGTCTACCAGCCGGACCCGGGCACCCTGCGGGTCCTGCACGTCTCGGACATCCACCTCAACCCGGCGTCCTGGCACATCGTCGCCTCGCTGGTGAAGCAGTACGACATCGACGTGATCATCGACTCCGGCGACACCATGGACCACGGCACCACCACCGAGAACGGCTTCCTCGACCCGATCCGGGACCTCGGCGCCCCGTACGTCTGGGTGCGCGGCAACCACGACTCCCGGGAGACGCAGAAGTACCTCCGGGGCTTCAAGAACGTGCGGGTGCTGGACGAGGGCAGCGCCGTGACCGTCGCCGGGCTGCGCATCGCGGGCGCCGGCGACCCCCAGTTCACCCCCGACCGGACGCTGGCACTCGGCGGCGCGGCGTCGGAGCGGATGGCCGGCCTCCGGCTGGCCTCCGCCCTGCGCGACCAGACCCGGGCCGGCACTCCGGTGGACATCGCGGTGGCACACGATCCGCAGCTCGCCCGGGAGACCGACGGCACTGTTCCGCTCGTGCTCGCCGGCCATGTCCACCACCGGGTCAACGAGCTCCTCCCGCTCGGCACCCGGCTGAAGGTGGAGGGCTCCACCGGTGGCGGCGGGCTGCGCGCCGTACAGAACGAGAAGCCGGAGAAGGTACGCGCCTCGGTCCTCTACCTGGACCGTGCGACCCGGCGGCTCCAGGCCTGGGACGAGATCACGCTGGGCGGACTCGGCCTGACGACTGCCGAGGTGAGCCGCCATCTGCCGGAGGAGAACAGCCCCGCGGCATCCCCCTCGCCCAGCCCTCCCGTCCCCGCCGCGCCCCCTTCGCCCGGCGTTCCCAGCCCGTCCCCGTGACCCCGCCGCGACCCCACCGGGAAACCGTTTTGGCGTTAGCCCCGAGATCCCATATGCTTCTGACGTCCCCGACGCGCTGGAAAGCAAGCCGGTGGGCCTTTAGCCCTCATCGTCTAGTGGCCCAGGACGCCGCCCTTTCAAGGCGGTAGCACGGGTTCGAATCCCGTTGGGGGCACGCTTTAACGTGTGCGAGACTTGTCTCGCACATTGCTTGGTCCTGTGGAGCAGTTTGGAGTGCTCGCCACCCTGTCAAGGTGGAGGCCGCGGGTTCAAATCCCGTCAGGACCGCTGCAGTTCTCAGGAGCTGCGTGGCTGGGTAGCTCAGTTGGTACGAGCGATCGCCTGAAAAGCGATAGGTCGCCGGTTCGATCCCGGCCCCAGCCACCTTTCGGAAGCCCCATCCACGCGGATGGGGCTTCCGGCGTTTCAGCCGACGTCCGGCGTCACCCGGCCGGGTTCCCCACCGGGGTGACACTCTCGGTCGGAACGGCACTGCCGGTACGGGCCGCTTCGGCGGCCTCCTCGATGGCCGAGGTGAAGGTCGCGTCGGGCTGGGCTCCCGCGAGCGGGCGGCCGTTGACCAGGAAGGACGGGGTGGCGGTGGCGCCGAGCCCGTACGCCTCCGCCTGGTCCCTGCTGACCGACTCGGACGCGGCCACGCTGTCCAGGTCGGCGCGGAACTTGTCGAGGTCCTTCACACCCGCCTCCTTCGCGAGGGCGGTGAGCCGGTCGGGGCCGAAGCCCTTCTCCTGGGCCCCCGAGGCGTAGGCGGCCCGGTGGAACTCCCAGAAGCGCTTCTGCCGGCCCGCCGCCCAGGAGGCGCGGGCGGCGGCCTCGGAGTCCGCGCCGGAGACCGGGAAGTTGCGCCATTCGATGCGCAGGGTGCCGTCGGCCACGTAGGCGTCGATCAGGTCCGGTTCGGTGTCCCGGGCGAACTCGCCGCAGGAGGCGCACCGGAAGTCGCCGTACTCGACGAGGACGACGAGCGCGTCCGTACGGCCGAGGGCCAGCGGGTCGCCGGGCTCGCGACGGGCGAGCTTCGCGGCCTCGGAGTACTCCCCCGTGTCGGGCCGGGCCGACGCGCCGACGGCGGCCGGGGGCGGACCGGGGGCGGTGGCCCGGTAGGAGGCGTAACCGAGCAGGGCGGCGGCGAGGGCGACCACGGAGCCGTACAGCAGGGGCTTCTTCGACCGGCTCTTCTGGGGCAGGGGCATGCGGCACTCCGGGAGCGTCGTACGGATGCGGGGCGGCAGAGCGGAGGGGCGGCGGAGGCGAGGGGCGGCCGGGCCGGAGCGACGGAGCGACGAGGCTCAGCCACCCCCGGGTATCCGGGCGGCGGCGCGCGGCGCACCGGCGGTACGGGCCCTCGGGCTTGTCACCGGGCACGTCGTACGGGACAAGGCGCGGGCCCCTTCCCGGATGGCCTCGAATCGGGCGACTTGCCGGAAATGTTACGTGTTCAAGGCCGCTCGGACGGGCGCACCCGGCACGGAGGACACACCCCGCGTCCCGCCCGCGCGGCCCGACCGGCACGGAGCCCGGTCCGCCCGTCGACGGCCCGTGCGAAATCGGTTCGCCACTCCTCGGGCGCGGGTGAGATCCTGGGGTCCGTATGTCTACTTCCTTCGCTGATCTCCAGTCCCAGCTCGGACAGCTCTCGCTCCGTGACGCGCACCGGCTCGGCCGGCGTCTCGAAGGGGCGCGTCGCATCCGCAAGCCCGAGGCCCGTCAGTCCGTCGTGGACGAGATCGCGGCCGAAGCGGGCAAGGCCGCCGAACGGCTCGCCACGCGCGCCTCCCGGCTGCCCACCGTGTCGTATCCGGAACAGCTTCCGGTCAGCCAGAAGAAGGACGTGATCCTGGAGGCGATACGCGATCACCAGGTCGTGATCGTCGCGGGCGAGACCGGCTCGGGCAAGACAACCCAGATCCCGAAGATCTGCATGGAGCTGGGGCGCGGGGTACGCGGCATGATCGGGCACACCCAGCCCCGCAGGATCGCGGCCCGCACGGTCGCGGAGCGCGTCGCGGAGGAGCTGGACACCCCGCTCGGCGAGACCGTGGGCTGGAAGGTCCGCTTCACCGACCAGGTGAACCCCGAGTCGACCTTCGTGAAGCTGATGACGGACGGCATCCTGCTGGCCGAGATCCAGACGGACCGCGAGCTGCTCGCGTACGACACGATCATCATCGACGAGGCGCACGAGCGGTCGCTCAACATCGACTTCCTGCTCGGCTATCTGGCCCGGCTGCTGCCGAAGCGCCCGGACCTGAAGGTCGTCATCACCTCGGCGACCATCGACCCGGAGCGGTTCGCCCGGCATTTCGGGGACGCCCCGATCGTCGAGGTCAGCGGACGCACCTACCCCGTCGAGGTCCGCTACCGCCCGCTCCTCGAAGAGGGCGGCGAGGACGCGGACCGCGACCAGATCACCGCGATCTGTGAGGCGGTGGACGAGCTCCAGGCCGCCGGCCCCGGTGACGTGCTGGTCTTCCTCTCCGGTGAGCGGGAGATCCGCGACACCGCCGACGCGCTCGGCAAACGCAACCTGCGCCACACCGAGGTGCTCCCCCTGTACGCGCGCCTCTCGCACGCCGAGCAGCACCGGGTGTTCCAGCGCCATACGGGTCGGCGCATCGTGCTGGCGACGAACGTCGCCGAGACCTCGCTGACCGTCCCCGGCATCAAGTACGTGATCGACCCGGGCAACGCCCGCATCTCCCGCTACAGCCACCGCACCAAGGTGCAGCGGCTGCCGATCGAGGCGATCTCGCAGGCCAGCGCCAACCAGCGCAAGGGCCGCTGCGGCCGTACCTCGGACGGCATCTGCATCCGGCTGTACTCCGAGGACGACTTCCTCACGCGGCCGGAATTCACCGATGCCGAGATCCTGCGGACCAACCTCGCCTCCGTCATCCTCCAGATGACCGCGGCCGGGCTCGGCGACATCGAGAAGTTTCCCTTCATCGACCCGCCGGACCACCGCAACATCCGCGACGGTGTGCAACTGCTCCAGGAGCTGGGCGCGCTGGACCCCGGGGAGAAGGACGCGCGCAAGCGGCTGACGCCGCTCGGCCGCAAGCTCTCGCAGCTCCCGGTGGACCCGCGGCTCGCCCGTATGGTCATCGAGGCCGACCGCAACGGCTGTGCCCGCGAGGTCATGGTCATCGCCGCCGCGCTCTCCATCCAGGACCCTCGCGAGCGGCCCTCGGACAAGCAGACGCAGGCCGACCAGCAGCACGCCCGGTTCAAGGAGGAGACCTCCGACTTCCTGGCGTACCTGAAGCTCTGGGAGTACGTCCGCGAGCAGCAGAAGGAGCGCGGTTCCTCCAGCTTCCGGCGGATGTGCAAGCAGGAGTACCTGAACTTCCTGCGCATCCGCGAGTGGCAGGACATCTACTCCCAACTGCGCACGGTCGCCCGGCAGATGGACATCAAGGTCGAGGAGCCCTCGCCCGGCGCGGGCATCCCCGAGCAGGCGGTGCACACCTCGCTGCTGGCCGGCCTGCTCTCCCACATCGGGCTCAAGGACACCGAGAAGAACGAGTATCTGGGCGCACGCAGCGCCAAGTTCGCGATCTTCCCGGGCTCCTCGCTCTTCAAGAAGCAGCCCCGCTTCGTGATGTCGGCCGAGCTGGTGGAGACCTCCCGGCTCTGGGCCCGCGTGAACGCGAGGATCGAGCCGGAGTGGATCGAGCCGGTCGCCCAGCACCTGCTGAAACACACCTACAGCGAACCGCACTGGGAGAAGGACCAGGCGGCGGTGATGGCGTACGAGCGGGTCACCCTCTACGGGGTACCGATCATCGCCCAGCGCAAGATCAATTTCGGCCGAATCGACCAGGAGGCGTCCCGGGACCTCTTCATCCGGAACGCGCTCGTGGAGGGGGACTGGCGCACCCACCACCAGTTCTTCCACGACAACCGCAAACTCCTCGGCGAGGTCGAGGAGTTGGAGCACCGCGCCCGGCGCCGCGACATCCTCGTGGACGACGAGACGCTCTTCGACTTCTACGACCAGCGCATCCCCGAGCACGTCGTCTCCGGCGCGCACTTCGACTCGTGGTGGAAGCACAAGCGCCGCGACGAGCCGGACGCGCTGGACTTCGAGCGCTCCATGCTCATCAACGAGAAGGCCGGGGCCGTCACCAAGGACGACTACCCGGACTCCTGGCGGCAGGGAAAGCTCAAGTTCAAGGTGACGTACCAGTTCGAGCCCGGCGCGGACGCGGACGGCGTGACCGTCCACATCCCGCTCCAGGTGCTCAACCAGGTCACCTCCGAGGGCTTCGACTGGCAGATCCCGGGCCTGCGCGAGGAGGTCGTCACCGAGCTGATCCGGTCGCTGCCCAAGCCGGTCCGCCGCCACTACGTCCCCGCCCCGAACTACGCCGGCAAGTTCCTGGACCGGGCCGTCCCGCTCCAGGAGCCGCTGCCCACGACCCTCGCCCGCGAACTCCAGCGGATGGTCGGGGTGCCGGTCACCGCGGACGACTTCGACCTCGGGCGCGTACCGGAGCACCTGAAGATCACGTTCCGGATCGTCGACGAGCGGCGGCGGAAGGTCGCCGAGGACAAGGACCTGGAGGCGCTCAAGCTCAGGCTGCGCCCCAAGGCCCGCCAGGCGCTCTCCCAGGCCGCCGCGGCCACCGCCGGACCCTCGGGCGTCTCCATCGAGCGTTCGGGGCTCACCGGCTGGACCATCGGCACCCTGGAGCGCGTCTTCGAGACCCGGCGGGCCGGGCAGCCGGTCAAGGCGTACCCGGCACTGGTGGACCAGGGCGAGACGGTGGCCGTCCGGCTCTTCGACACCGAGGCCGAGCAGCAGCAGGCGATGTGGCGGGGCACCCGCAGGCTCATCCTGCTGAACATCCCGG
>NZ_JBSFVR010000225.1:0-12225 GCF_053592415.1 Streptomyces sp. NPDC002690
CGTACGGATCGCGGAAGATGCCCGTCGGGTCCGGCGCCCCCGCCGGGCCGGCCTCGCCGGGCCCGGGCGACCGGCCGGGCGGCGGCAGGAACGGCCGCAGGCGCTCGTACACTTCCTGCACGTCGGCGGGCCGTGCCTCGGGCGCCTTGAGCAGCAGGTGCAGGACGAGGTCCTCCAGCTCCTTCGGTACCTCGGGGCGCAGGGCCCGCAGCGGTACGGGGGCGGCGTTCACGTGCTGGTGCATCACCATGTACTCGCTGTCCGCCGAGAACAGCAGCCGCCCGCAGAGCAGTTCGTGCAGCATGCAGCCGAGCGCGTACAGGTCGGTCTGCGGGGACGTCCGTCCGCCGCGCACCTGCTCGGGCGCCATGTACTGATAGGTGCCGATGGGTGTTCCGGTCGCGGTCAGCTTGGTGACGTCGGTCCGCAGGATCGCGGCGATCCCGAAGTCGAGGACCTTCACCGTCCCGTCGCGGGCGACCAGGACGTTGCTGGGCTTCAGGTCGCGGTGGATGACCGGCACCTCGTGCGCGTGCGACAGCACGGTGGCGACCTGCGCGGCCACCGCCACCGCCCAGCTCACCGGAAGCGGGCGAGCGGGGTGGACGTACGCGGACAGCGGTGTCCCGTCGACCAGCTCCATGACCAGGTACAGCCGCTCGTAGGTGTCGTCGAGCACCGCGTCGTACACCTGGGGCACGCCGGGGTGCTGGATGCGCGCGGTGATGCGGGCCTCACGGCGGAAGCGCTTGGCGAACTCCTCGGCCAGCTGGACCGATCCGCCGACGGCCTGTTGCCGGATCAGTTTCACGGCGACGGGCCGGTCGAGCACGGCGTCGTAGCCGCGCCACACCTCCCCCATACCGCCGCCCGCGAGCGGTTCCAGGAGCTCGTACCGGCCCGCGATCGGCTGCTCTGGCACGTGGGGCCCCCGTGTGTGCGTGTACCGGCCGGTGCGTGAACGACGGGACCGGCCTTCGGCTTGCTGAGGACAGTCTCCCTGGTGGGACGATCTTCAGTCCAGTGCCGGCGGCCCGAAACCGCACGGGCCGCCTCTTTCCGGTCACGGCGCTGCGAGAGCCCACCGTACGCCGCGTGAGCGTGGCGGTGGGCCCTCTTCCGAGACGTACGGGACTACTCGTCCACGCCCTCTTCCCGGCGGATCATCCGCCAGGCCGCCCGGCGCGCGCTGCGGTCCAGGCTGGACTTGAACCCCTTGTCGGGGCCGAAGTACTGCCGTCCCATGCCGGCGATCGTGTCGATGTGGTCGGCCATCTTGTCGGCGAAGACCTTGTCGAAGACCTTGCCGAAGTTGTCCACGTCGTCGTTGGCGACCGCCGCCAGCCGGACCTTGTGGTCCGCCTTGGCCTCGTTGAAGGGCTGGATGACGTCCTGCTCGGTGAAGTCGGTGCCGAACTTGGCGTTGAACGCCTCGATCAGCTCCGACAGCAGCGACTTCTCGGCCTCCGCCGCGCCGCCGACACCCTCCCCGAACCCCTTGAGCTCGGCCGCGCCCTCCGGGGCGAGGGACTTGTCGTGCTCGCCGGTCTTCTCCACCCGCAGGTGGCTGAGGTCGATCTCGCCTATGTCGACACCACCGTCGGCACGCCGGGGAAGCCGGTTGAGGAGGTAGCGGCCGTAGAGGTGGAGCCGCTCCAGCTCCGCGTCGCGGTAGGGCACGATCTGGGCGAGGAACCCGTACTTGCGCACGTAGTCGTTGAGCGCGGCGCGGAAGCTCTCCGCGGTCTCCACCTCGTCGTCCTCCTCGCTCTCCAGGAGCGGGGTGAACCGGGCGACGGCGGGTGAGAGCAGGCGGTACAACTCTGCGTGCAGCTTCTCCCACTTGGCCTGCGAACCGGCCGCCTTCTCCTTCGCCTCGAAGTAGGCGGCGGCGAACTCGTCCATCTCCGGCTCGGAGATGACCGGCGCCGACATGACGGCGCTCTGCGCGGTGTAGAGCAGGTTCGGGTCGGAGGGCAGCGTCGTCGCCTCTTCGAAGTACGGGCGGAAGGCGTCCTGTATGTCCTGGGCGTCGTTGCTGAAGTCCAGGACCGCGAGGTCCGCCTGCGACTTGCGTTCGGCGGTGCGGTTGAGCCGGGAGAGCGTCTGCACGGCGGAGATGCCGGTCAGCTTCTTGTTGACGTACATGGTGGTCAGGAGCGGCTGGTCGAACCCGGTCTGGTACTTCTCCGCCACCACGAGGATCTTGTACTCCTGCTGCCCGCGCCCCCCGGCCGCCACGGCCTTGTCGTCGGCGCGGGTGTACGCGAACGCCTTCGGCAGCGCGCTCTCCGCGATCCCGCCGTTCTCCTTCGGCTCGGTCGTCTCCTCGTCGTCGACGGTGAGCGAGCCGGAGAACGCGACCAGGACCCCGAGGTCCGGGTACTTCGTGTCGTACTCCTGGTCCTTGAGGTAACTCTTGATCGCCCGGGCCATCTGTACGGCGGACTGCCGCGAGGCCGTCACCACCATCGACTTGGCCCGCCCGCCGAGCCGCCCCCGGGAGTGCGCGAGGAAGTGCTCGACGATCACCGTGGCGTGCTGCGAGACGGTGTGCTCATGGGTCAGCACGTACCGGGCGAGCAGGCTGTTGGCCTTGGAGGGATCGACCTCGATCTCGTCCGGGTTCTGGTTCACCAGCTTCCAGTACGTGTTGTACGTGACGTAGTTGCGCAGCGGGTCGAGGATGAACCCCTCCTCGATGGCCTGGCGCATCGAGTACGTGTGGAAGGGGCGGTACACGGACTTACCGCCCTCGGTGGCTTCCGTGCCGAAGAGTTCGAGTGTCTTGGCCTTCGGGGTGGCGGTGAAGGCGAAGTACGAGAGGTTCGCGGCCTGCGAGCGCTCGGTGGCCTTCCTCCTCAGCTTCTCGTCGACCGTGACGGGGGCGGGCACGGCGACCGCGCCCCGATCGGCCGAGTCGGAGTCCAGCCCGAGGTCCCGGAGCACGGCCCGCACGTCCGTGGCGGCACCGCCGGACTGGGAGGAGTGCGCCTCGTCCACGATGATCGCGAACCTGGTGCCCTTGATCTCGGTCGGGTTGCGCACGATGTAGTCGATGAGTGCCGGGAACGAGTGCAGGGTGACCGTGACGATCTTGCCCGTGTCGCGGGACAGCGCGCGGGCCAGCTGCTCGCTCTTCGCACCGTTCTTCTCGTCGATCTTCACGACCAGACCCTCGGTCTGCGAGAAGCTGCCGACGGTCTCCCGGAGCTGGGCGTCCAGGTTGCGGCGGTCGGTGATGACGATGACCTTGTCGAAGACGGGTGCCCCCGGCTTGAGGCGGCCCTGCTCGACGGCGTCCGGGTCGAGCGCGTGCGGATCGGTGTCCGCGTGCAGATCGCTGAGCCGGTGGGCCAGCCAGCCGATGGTGTTGGACTTGCCCGAGCCGGCGGAGGCCATGACGAGGTAGTTGTGGCCGACACCGTGGGTCGCGGCGTGCCCGGTCAGCCTCTTCACGACGTCCCACTGGTGGAAACGCGGGAAGATCGTCGACTTGGTGGTGCCGCCGCCGGGGGTCCTGGACTTCTGCTGGTGCACGTAACGCTGGAGCAGGTCCAGCCAGTTGTCCCGGGCCCAGACCTGTTCCCACAGGTAGGAGGTGGCGTACGCGCCGTACGCGACCGGAGCCGGGTTTCCGGCGCCGCCGGGCAGGCCCGGGCCGTTGGAACCGGTGTTGAACGGGAGGAACCGGGTGTTCTGGCCCCGGAGCTGGGTCGCCACGAAGACGAGGTCCGGGTCCACCGCGAAGTTGGCGACGACACGGCGGGTGAAGATCAGCTCGGTGGGGTCGCGGTCGGAGCGGTACTGGTTCTTCGCCTCCTCGACGCCCTGCCGGGTGAGCGGATTCTTCAACTCGGCGGTGGCGACCGGGATGCCGTTCAGGAACAGGGTCAGGTCGAGCTTGTTGCCCCAGTCCGCCTGCTTGGTGGCGTAGACGAGTTCGCGTACGACGGTGAGGCGGTTGGCGCGGTAGCCGTCGAGGACGGAGTTGTCGGCGACCAGGTTTGGCTTGAAGTAGGCGACCCGGAGGCGGACGCCCCGGTCCTTGACGCCGTTACGGAGGACGCTCAGCAGGCCGTCCTCGGCGATCGCTTTGTCCAGGCGGCGCGCGAAGCCGTCCTGGGCGGCATTGGCGTCGCCGTAGACGGCGAGGAGGTCGTTCCACTCGTCGATCTGCGTCGCGCCGATGAAGGTGAAGAGTTCGTGGGTGTCCAGCCCGAGATCGGCCTGATAGTCCTCGGGCCGCGCCTCGCGCCACCCGCGCTCGGTCATCGCGGCGACGATGGCGTCCCCGAAGGCGGACTCGCGGTGTATGGCTGTCACGGGTTGACTCCGTCCGTTACGTTGCGGCCACTGGCGGTGGAGACGTCGAACTGGCCGGTTACTGCGGCGGTGATGAGGGATTGGCGGCGTTCGGCGAGGAGTTCACTCTGCTGCACCAATTTCCGGCGGAGCAGCTCAATCGCCCCCACCTCGGAGCGAAGCCGAACAACGACTTCCTTCTGCTCCCTCCACGGAATCGAAGGAATCGGGATTTGCTTCATCGCACCCACATTGAAGTGCGCCTGAATACTACCCACGGAATATTCAGCAACCTGGGCGCGAGAATATCCAGAGTTCAGCACGTACTCCAGGTACTCTGGGTCAATCTTCAGACCCGGTCTCACGATGATAAGGTCGATACAATTCGATCCGTCGAATTCAGGAGGAACCACTGCCGCAGCTCCCGCCTGGCCTGTACGGACAACCACCACGTCACCAGCGTTGAGTCGAGACTTAGAGTGCACGGCATCACCATCTGGACTGATACGCACCAAATCTTTCGCATCAACGACACCCGGCTTGACGTTCGTTCCACGCAGAGCCGGAATTCCACCCGAATCCACATACCATTTGGCTGGCGTGATAACGATACCCACAGTAACTTCCGCTACCAGGTACTTTAGGGGGACAAAAGGATGTGGAGATGCCTGCGAATCAAGCCCAAGCATCGACTCAATAAAACGCTCTCGCTTCAGGTCAAGAAGTTTCTGCATCTGGCATCTCGCGGCCACCAATTTATCAATGCGTGTAATCTCAGAGTCGAGGAAGTCAGCGATGCGACGCTGCTCCTCCAACGGCGGAAGAGGAACCCGAAGCTGTTCAATATCCGGCATATAGATGGTCTTGTGCGTCGATCCGGTAGCGACACGCTTGAGATCAGGCGCCATTCCCCGCAGGGCGTGAAGAAGAAAGCGTGGCTCCAGTCGCGGTCCACACGTCCACGTTGCGAAATCCTGGCTCGTGGCCATCTCGCTCCCCATGATGGCCGAGAAACCAACCGAGGCCGTGCGAGAAAGAATTACGGTTCCCGCCGGATGGAGAACGGCCGAAGAGTTGGCAAGGCCGAGCGGGCTGATCTTCTCCTTGGTTTCCGTGATGACGCTCTTCTGTCCGCTACGCAGCTGCCAGACATCGGCCAACGTGATCCATGGCTTGGTGCAGTCGGTCCAGTACTCCGGCTTGCTCCGACTCGGCGTGTGTCCGGACCCGAGTCGAGCTACAAGACGAATGGGCACCGTCGGCCACCGCGACTCGGAGAGCCAGGGAGCGATTCGATTCTCGGTCATTCCGTCACCTCTCCCAGCAGCGCCTGGATCTCCGCCTCAAGCGCCTTCAGATCCGCGTCGATCTCCGCCAACGGCCGCGGCGGTTCGTACACGTAGAAGTGCCGCGTGAACGGGATCTCGTACCCCACCTTCGTCTTCGTGTGGTCGATCCACGCGTCCGGCACGTGCGGGTGCACCTCTCGCTTGAGGTACTCCTCCGCGTCCTCGCCCAGCGGTACGTTCTCGTAGTCGCGCAGGTCGCTGTCCGGCTCCGGCTCGCCCTTGATCGTCTGGACCTCGCCCTCCGGGTCCCGTACGCCCACCGTGTCCCGCAGCGCCTTGGCGAACGGCGCTCCGGTCGGGCCCTGGACGCCGGCTTCGGCCATCGCGTCCCGTACCGCGATCTGGGCCTCGGACTTGGTCGCCCACTCCGTGCCCAGCAGCGGGCGCAAGGCGTCCGCGAGCACCCGCGTCTCGGCGTCAGCCAACTTCGCGAACCGCTCCTCTTCCTCCTCGGTCAGCTTCCGTCGGGCCTTCGCCTTCGCCGCCAACTCCACCTCGCGCGGCAGGAAGCGCTCCTCGGCCCACTTCTGCACGGGCTTCGACGCGAGCAGCGCCGCGAGCGTCTCCTCCGTCAGCTCGAACCGCAGTTTCAACGGCCGCTCGACCGTGATGCGCTGGTAGCCGAACTCCGTGTTCCCGAAGAGCTTCACCTTGCCGTGCATCGGGTGTTCGGCGTCCGCGGCAGCCGCCACGGCGTCCCCGTACAGGCGGGTGATGTCGGCGATGTGGTTGGGCTTGCCGCCGGTCCCGTCGCCGAGTTCCTTGCGCTTGTCGCCCAGCGACTTGCGCATCTTGACCCACTGGTCGCGCGCGTCGAGCAGCACGACCTTGCCCTTGTGCTGGGCGTCCTTGCGGTTGGTCAGGATCCAGAAGTAGGTCGAGATCCCGGTGTTGTAGAAGAGCTGGTCCGGCAGGGCGACGATCGCCTCCAGCCAGTCGTTCTCCAGGATCCAGCGGCGGATCTCGGACTCGCCCGAGCCGGCCGCGCCCGTGAAGAGCGGGGAGCCGTTGAAGACGATGGCGATGCGCGAGCCGCCACCGCCCTTGACGTCGACCGGCTTCATCTTCGAGATCATGTGCTGGAGGAAGAGAAGCGAGCCGTCGTTGATGCGGGGCAGGCCCGCGCCGAAGCGGCCGGAGTCGCCGAGGTTCTTGTACTCGTACTCGACGTCCTCCTTGACCTTCTTCCACTCCACGCCGAACGGCGGGTTGGCCAGCAGGTAGTCGAACTTCTCCCGGGCGTGACCGTCGTCCGAGAAGGAGTTGCCGAAAGCGATGTTCTCCGGGTCCTGCTCCTTGATCATCAGGTCGGACCGGCAGATCGCCCAGGATTCCGGGTTGAGTTCCTGCCCGTACACCTCCACCGTGGCGTCCGGGTTCAGGGCCTTGATGTGTTCCTCGGCCGCGCTGAGCATGCCGCCCGTGCCGCAGGCGGGGTCCAGGACGGTGCGGACGGCGCCCGGCAGGCTGAGCGCGTCGCCGTCCGGGGCGATCAGCAGGTTGACCATCAGCTTGATGACTTCACGCGGGGTGAAGTGCTCGCCCGCGGTCTCGTTGGACTGCTCGGAGAAGCGGCGGATCAGTTCCTCGAAGATGTAGCCCATGTTGTGGTTGGGCACGATCTCGGGGCGCAGGTCCAGATCCGTGAAGCGGCCGACGACCTTGTAGAGCAGGCCGGCCGCGTCGAGCTTCTTGATCTGCTGGGCGAACTCGTACTTGTCCAGGACCTCGATGGCGTTCTCGGAGAAGGCCCCGATGTACGCCTGGAGGTTCTTGGCCATGTTCTGCGGGTCGTCCGCGATGGTCTTGAGCGTCAGCGGGCTCTTGTTGTAGAACGCGTGCCCCGACGCCTTGCGCAGGAAGTGGTCGGTGTCGATGTCCTGGCCGGCGAAGCGGGCGACCGTCTCGGCGACCTTGTCGCGGGTCGGGGTGAGGACGCACTCCAGGCGGCGCAGCACGGTGAACGGCAGGATGACCTTGCCGTAGTCCGACTGCCTGTAGTCGCCGCGCAGGAGGTCGGCGACGGACCAGGCGTGGTTCGCCAGTTCCGTGTGCTTACTGCTGTTCAACGCGTTCCCTTCGAAGGCCCCGGCCCGGTCGGGACGGTTGCGGTTTCGGTTGCGGATTCAGTGTGGTCGAGGGGTGCGGGCGGCCTGAATGTTCAGGCCGGCCGCGACGTTCACGCCGAGAGGTTCTCCGGCGGGGCCGGCGGGAGCAGCGCCCCCGCCGTCAGGCCGGTGAGCAGTGCCTGCGCCGTCTCCTCGGCGAGCGCGGCCGTCCGGCGGGCGGCGGTGCGCAGTTCGTGTGCGTGGCGGAAGGCGGCGCCGTACCGGCGCTGTTCGTCCAGTGGGAGCAGCGGTACGCGGAGCCGGCCGGGGGTGACGTGCAGGATGGTGCTCCCGGTGGAGGCGCCGGCGATGTTGTCGTGGGCGCCGAGGAACCCCGCGAGGAACCAGGGGTCGAGCCGTGCCGGGTCGGGCCGCAGCAGGTGGACGTGGTGGCCGAGCAGGGCACCGGTGTCCGCCTCGTCCGCGACGCGGGCCATGCCGCCGTTGCCGCCGGCCACGGCGCGTACGAGGACGTCGCCGGCGGCGACGGTGTGTGCCGCGTCGGTACGCAGGTCCTCCACCGTGCCCGAAGGGGCCCCGCCACCGCTGACGTCCGACGCGGTGAGCACCGGTCGGCGCTCCCCGTCGTCCGTGCGGGGGGTCTCGCTGCGGCTGCCGGGTACGGCCGCCCGCAGCAGGGCGAGCGCTCCGCCCCGGGCGAGGTCGGAGACCGTGGCCGTACGCCAGGTCCGCGAGGACTCGGCGACCGCCCTCCACGGTCCGTGACCCGCCGCGTTCTCCAGTGCGGCGAGAGAGGTGACGAGCAGTTCGCGGCGGTGCTCGGTGCGTCCGGCCACCTCCGCCGGGTCGATGTCGACGGGTGCGGCGCGTACCTGCCGGGCGGGCGTGAGGTCGACGAGGTCGTCGACGAGGTCGATGGTCGGTACGGCACGTGCCGCACCGGGCGTGTCGGTGAAGGACTCCGGATTCTCGCGGAAGGCGGTCCAGTGGGTGAGGACCTCGCCCGACAGCGCGTCCCAGTCCACTCCCGCCCCGCCACGCCGGCTCCGGGTCTGGGTCTGGGAGTGGCGGTCCTGCGACGGGCTCGCGGTGCTCTCGCGCTGATCGCCGCCCATGTCCACGAAGAGGACGGACGCGCTGTCGGTGCCCTGCGGCTCGGGGCGGCGCAGGACCCACAGGTGCAGGCCGATGTGCAGGGGTACGGAGGCGCCGACCGGCAGCCCGACGACGGCGCGCAGTGCGCCACTGCGTACCAGTTCGGCCCGGACGCGGCGGCCCGAGGCCCGGGTGGCGGTGGCCGGCGGGAGCAGCATCACGGCGTGGCCCCCGGGTTCCAGGTGCGCGAGCGCGTGCTGTGTCCAGGCCAGCTCCGACTCGATCCGGGGCGGTACACCGTAGGCCCACCGCTGGTCGTAGGCGAGTTCCTCGTGGCCCCATTCGCGGTCGCCGTAGGGCGGGTTGCAGAGCACGCCCGCCACGCGCAGCTCCGGGAAGGCGTCGGCGCGCAGGGTGTCGCCGGCGCGCACGGTGACCTGGGCGCCGGGCGACGACAGGTGCAGGCCCACCGCGCTGCGCTGGGCCTGTACGGGAGTTACGTCCTGGCCGTACAGCTCGGTGGCACCTCGTCGTGCCGCCGCCGCGAGCAGGGTGCCGCTGCCGCACGCCGGGTCGAGTACGCGTGCCGTGTGCTCCGGAAGCAGCCGGGCCATGAGGTCCGCGAGGCCCCGGGGCGTGGGGTAGGTGCCGCTGGAGGCGGTGTCGTCCAGTTCGCGTTCGGCGAGGACGTCCAGCGTGCTGTGCGCGCCCTCGCCGCGGACGGAGCGGATCAGCGCCCGCAGGGCGGGGAGGTCCTCCGTGCCGAAGCGGACCGGCTCGGTCTGCGGCATCGATCCGGCCTGTTCGGCGGCGGCGGTTTCCGCCCGGGTGACGATCTCGGAGTCGGGCAGGTCGTCGTAGGCGGCGAGTTCGTCCGCGCCGGCGCGTGACACCGCGAGCACGAGCGGGAACAGCCGGGCCGCCAGGCCGGAGCCCGGCCCGTGGAGTCGCAGCACGGTGCGCAACTCCTCGGACGGGGAGGCCGCGTGCGACTGCCCGCGTGCCTCCAGCCATACCCGTACCGCTTCGAGGTCGTAGAGCGGGCTGCTGTCGGTACCCCCCGACGGGGCGGGGAAGTCGTCGTGCCGGCGGCGCCAGTTGCTGACGGTGGCCCGCGTGACACCCGCGATCCGGGAGATCTCGGCGGCTGTCACCAGAGCTGGTGGCTGGGGCATGGGGTTCCTGGCCTCTCGGGAGTGGACAGTAAACACATTACGGCACGCGTCAAATTCCTCAAGGGGTTTGACAGTGCTTTCACGGTTCTGCTTATCTGGCGGAGCTTCCGATTGGAGGCGACCTTCTCACGGCATGAGCCTTCGGCGTGCCGTGTTCCCTGCCCGCGACGCGGTGCCGAATCGCGCGCCGCCCGCTCCTCCGTGTCGAGGGAGACACCTCATGCAGATCACCCTGCCGACCGCCGTCGTCGAAGGGATCCAGCTCACCGTCATGCCCTTCCGGGCGGACGCCGTGATCGGGACCATGTCCGTGGCGACCCTCGTCCAGCTCGTCCCCTCTCCCCGCCGGGAGGAGGACATGAAATCGCTCAAGGGAGAGTCCGGCACGGTACGGCGCCACGCCGAGCTGCGGGCGCTGGTGCAGCGGGCGCTGAAGTCCACGCAGAAGGGGAGGAACGTCGGCGCCTACGCCGAGTACATCGCCGACGGGGTGAAGGGGGAACTGGGCGCCGGCTGGTCCACGCCGCCGGTCACCTTCTGGCACGCCGGTCCGCTCGCGGCGCTGAGCGACGAGCTGGTGCCCGGAACCGGACTGCGGACCCTGACCATCACGCCGGGCACCTGCGTCGTCGCCATCGACGGCGAGACGCAGACCACCGCCTGGCACGACCTCTACGACGATCCCGGGCGGTTCGGCCTCACCTACGCCGAACTCGCCACCGTCCGCGTCCCCTTCGAGCTCTACGTGGACCTGTCGGTCGCCGACGCGCGGCAGATCTTCTACGACCGCAACGTGCAGGGTGTGGCCGTCGCCAAGAACCTCGCCATGTCGATGGACCAGCGGGACTTCGCGACCCGGCTCGCGCACCGCCTCGCCGAATCGGTCAAGGTCGAGGTGGACGGCAGGCTCGTACCGTTCACCAAGCTCGTCAACGCCAGCAAGCGGCAGGTCGGCAGGACCGACCCGGAGGTCATCACCCTCTCCGCGCTGCGCGCCCTCGTCATCACCACCGTCTACGGACGCTCCGGGCTGACCCGTTCCGCGGAGACCGTCCACGAGGACGAACTTCCCGCCGGAACGGACGCCGAGCAGGTGGAGAGGAGTACGGTCCCGGCGCTGGCACGGCTGATCTCCGACCTCTTCCCGCACTTCGCCTCGCGCAGCGCGATCACCGCCCCGGCGGTGCTCGCGGGCCTGGGCATCGCCGTCCACCGGACCACCCCGTGGGCCGACCCGATGAGCGCCCTGGGCGTCGAGGACCTGCACCGTCTGCTCGCCGGAATCCGGTGGGACCGGGAGCCCCGCTACTGGGACGGCGTCGCCGCCAAGGCCGGCGCCGGCGGACGTCTCAACTTCAGCGGAGGCGTCAAGGACTCCGGCGGCCGGGTGGCCGACGCGATCCTCTACCCCGCGACGGAGGCGGGACTCAGGATCCGCGGCCAGTAGGCCCGCACCGCCACCCGGCACCCGGCTACCCGGCACCGCCCCTGCTTCCTCCGCCGCCGCGGCCGGTCCGCGGTCCCCGACCGACCCGCACGCATCCCACCTCTCTCACCAGGCCTGATCGGAGCACGACATGAACTCTCCTCAGTACCAGCACCCCGGTCCCTACGGGACGCCCGAGCACACCGTCCCGGTGCCGCCCGTCCAGGCGCCGCCCGTCCCGGCCCCGCCCCTCCAGGCGCCGCCCGCCCACTCGCCGCGCAAGCCTTCGCGCGCCAAGACGTGGGTCACGCACGGCGCGGTCGCGTGCGTCGCCCTCTTCATCGGCACAGGCATCGGCGCCGGCGGAGAGGCCGACGCCGACGGCAAGCCGGAGGCCTCCGCCAAGCCGGGCCCGACGGTGACCGTGACCGTGACCGAGACGGCCGAGGCCGCCCCCGCTCCGGCCGTCACCAAGACGGTGACGGCCAAGCCGAAGGCGACGAAGGCCCCCGGCCCGGCGAGCTCCTTCGGCGGGGACGGGGAGTATCTGGTCGGGGAGGACATCGCCGCGGGGACGTACAAGACCGGCGGCGGCGACGGGATGTTCGGCTGCTACTGGGCCCGGCTGAAGGACGCCAGCGGCGAGTTCGACGCGATCATCGCCAACAACAACCTGGACGGTCCGGGCCGGGTGACGGTCGAGAAGGGCGAGTACTTCCAGACCCAGGGCTGCCAGGACTGGAAGAAGGCGGGCTGACCCGCGGGTGTCCGGCGGCACCGGTGCCGCCGGACACCCGCGGGTCAGC
>NZ_JBSFVR010000226.1:0-12214 GCF_053592415.1 Streptomyces sp. NPDC002690
GCTGATCGTGCGCCGAGAGGTCAAGTTCGTCTACGGATTCCAGTCCGAGCTCGACCGGCTCTACGGCTTCGGCATGCAGTGGGGCCGCGGCTACAAGTCGCGTGCCTGACCGCTCAGGACCTGACCGCTCAGGACCGGACGAACTGCGGGCCCTGCGGCGGCAGGACGAAATGCGGGTCCGGTGCGGGCGCGGCAGCCGCCGCGGGCTGCGGATACCCGTACGCGGGTGCGCCCGTCGTGGGCTGCGGGTAGCCGTACCCGGCGGAAGCGGGCTGCGGGTAGCCGTACGCCGCCGGGGCGGAGGCGGGCTGCGGGTAGCCGTAGGCCGGTGCGGTGGTGGCGGGCTGCGGGTAGCCGTACCCGGGCTGCGGCTGCGGGACCGTGAGGTCGGAAGAACGCTCCGGAGCAGGGCCGTCGGGCGCCTGTGGGCTCTCCCGCTCGCCGTCCGGCTCGGGCTGCTCGGCCGGCTGCCCGGACGGGTCCCCGTCGTCCACCGAAATGCCGAAGGCCGTCGCGAGCCCGATCAGCCCGGTCGGATAGCCCTGGCCGACCGCACGGAACTTCCAGCCGTCCCCGCGCCGGTAGAGCTCGCCGCAGATGATGGCGGTCTCCTCACCGGTCTCGGGCCGGATCTCGAACACGGCCAGCGGGACGCCGTCCGCGGCCGTCGCGTCGTACAGCGATATACGCAGGTCCTGGACGCTCCCGAAGCTCGCACCGTCCGAGGAGGCGGCGATCACCACCTGCTCCACCGAAGGGTCCAGCGCCGCCAGGTCCGCCTCGACCGTGTCGGTCAGCCCGTCGGCGACGGTGCGCTTGGGCAGTCGGCGCACATGGCCGGAGGGATGCCGGGGCTGGTTGTAGAAGACGAAGTCCTCGTCGATGCGCACCTGCCCCGAGGCGCCCAGCAGCAGGGCGGAGGCGTCCACGTCCGGCACCCCGGCCCCCGGAGTCCAGCGCAGCACGGCCCGTACGGCCGTGGCATCGAGGGGGACGTTCGAACCCTTCAGCATCCCTTGCGTCATGCCCGTCATCCTGCCTGTTGGCGGCTCCCCCGGACAACGCGGGGGCCGTAAACCGGTATCCGGCGGTAGAGCTGAGCTGCCGTACCTTACCGTGCCGGAGCCGTCCGACACGGGCGAGTTACCCGAAGTTCACATATGCGGGGAACTGCGGTCACCCGTCCATACGTACTATTACCGGCCATGCGTTGTTCGATCGATCAGGCGGTACGGGGGAAAATCATGCGTCATTTCGGGCACATCTCGCCTGCTGCCCGGCAGGGACTGTTCTTCCAGGAACCATGCGAATTCGACGCGAGCGCTTCCGCCCGCGTGCTCTCGGCGGCCCTGGGCGCCACGCTCTACGCCCCGGCCACCCGTCCCCGGCTCGCGGACGACGTCGTGAAGCAAGCCGCGCGCGGCGTGATCTCCATGGTCCTCTGCCTGGAGGACTCGATCGCGGACACCGAAGTGGAAGGCGCGGAGAAGAACCTGGTCAAGCAGTTCGCCGACCTCGCCGACCGGGACGCGGCCATCCCGCTCCTCTTCGTCCGGGTGCGTGAGCCGGAACAGATCACCGACCTGGTGAACCGCCTCGGCACCTCGGTCCGGCTGCTCTCCGGCTTCGTCCTGCCGAAATTCACCGAACAGCGCGGAGAGCACTTCCTGGCGGCACTGACCCGCGCGGAATCGGTCTCCGGACACCGGCTCTTCGCCATGCCGGTGCTCGAATCGCCGGAACTCCTCCACCTGGAAACCCGTACCGAAACGCTCCAGGGAATCGCGCGTGTCGTCGGCACCCACCGTGAGCACATTCTCGCGCTGCGGCTCGGCGTCACCGATTTCTGCTCCGCCTACGGGCTGCGGAGATCCTCCGACATGACCGCGTACGACGTGCAGATCGTCAGCGCCGTCATCTCCGACGTCGTCAACGTCCTCGGACGCGCGGACGGCACCGGATTCACGATCACCGGCCCCGTCTGGGAGTACTTCCGCAACCAGGAGCGCATGTTCAAGCCACAGCTGCGCCGCAGCCCCTTCCAGGAGGGCCGGGCGGAGAAGCTGCGTACCGCGCTCATCGAGCACGACCTGGACGGGCTGCTCCGGGAGATCGAACTCGACCGGGCCAACGGCCTCCTCGGCAAGACCTGCATCCACCCCTCGCACGTGGACCCCGTGCACGCGCTCTCCGTCGTCAGCCACGAGGAATTCAGCGACGCCCAGGACATCCTGCGGCCCGAGCGCGACGCCGGCGGCGTGCTGCGCTCCGCGTATACGAACAAGATGAATGAAGTGAAACCGCACCGGGCGTGGGCCGAACGCACTCTCCTGCGCGCCGAGGTCTTCGGCGTCGCACGGGAGGACATCGGCTTCGTGGACCTGCTGGCCGCGGCCGGGGCGAAGTGAGCGCGTACCGATGAGCGGGCGGGCGACGGAGAAAGAGACGATGGACGTGGTGTGGACGGGCAGCTGGGTGGCCGAGCGGCTGGGAGTCGCTCTCACCGGCGATTCGGAGATCAGGGACATGCTGGGGCTCGCGCTGCGGCGTAACCCCCGGCGGGCCCATCTGCTGGTCTCCCACGTCCTCGGCAAGCACGTTCCGCAGCTCCCGTCCGTCGTCCACGGCGCCGGGGTCGAGCTCGGCCACCGGGTGCGCGAACTGCTAGGAGCCGAGGCCGGCGGGGCGATCGTCCTCGGATACGCCGAGACCGCCACCGGACTCGGCCACTCGGTCGCCGACGGCATCGGCTCGGCGCCCTACCTCCACTCCACCCGCCGCCCGGTCCCCGGCGTGGTCCGGGCCGGCGGCTTCGAGGAAAGCCACTCCCACGCCACCTCCCACCTGCTGCTCCCGGAGGACCCGGCCCTCCTCGCCGGCCCCGGGACGCTGGTACTCGTCGACGACGAGTTCTCCACCGGCAACACCGTCCTCAACACCATCCGCGCGCTCCACGACCTCTATCCCCGCGAGCGGTACGTCATCGTGGCCCTCGCCGACATGCGCTCGCCCGCGGACCGGGGGCGGCTCACCGAGTTCGCCGCGGAGATCGGCGCCCGTGTCGACCTGATAGCCCGCGGTTCCGGCACGGTCGTGCTGCCCGAAGGGGTACTGGAGCGGGGGCAGGCCCTCGTCGCCGAGCAGGAGGCGGTGGAGGCGGCCGGGTCCGCCGTGGGTGATGTCGGAGCTGCTGAGGCGACTGGGACCGCCCGGGTCACCCGCGTCGACCTCGGCTGGCCCGAGGGCCTCCCGGACGGCGGCCGGCACGGCTTCACCCCCGCCCACCGAGCCACCCTGGAACACGCCCTCCCGGACATGGCCGCCCGGATCGCCGCGGCCCTGCACGACGGACCCGCCGCCGAAGGAGCGGGTGGCCCCGACGGCCCCCGCCGCGTTCTCGTCCTCGGCTTCGAAGAACTCATGTACGCCCCGCTGCGCCTCGGCACCGCCCTGGAACAGCTGACGGACGCCGAAGTCCGTTACTCCACCACCACCCGCTCACCCGTCCTCGCCGTCGACGACCCCGGCTACGCGATACGCAGCCGGCTGGTCTTCCCGGCCCACGACACCCCGGCGGACGGCCCCGGCGACCGGTACACCTACAACGTCGCAGGAGCCGGCTTCGACGCCGTCGTCGCGGTGGTCGACTCGCACGCCGACACACCCGAACTCCACGCCCCCGAAGGGCTATTGGCCCGGCTCGCCGCTCACACCGGCCGGGTGCTCCTCGTGGTCGTCCCTTCGTACACCCCCGAACGGCAGGAATTCACGATGCTGCCCGAGCCCCTCAGAGGCCCCGCATTCTCCTCGTACGCCGCCGAGGACGTCGGCTGGCTGCTCCAAGACCTCTCGGACACCGAGCTGGAGGCCCCCACGGAGGAACGCGAGGAGGCGATACAGAGCGGTGGCGCGCACTACGCCGAATCGCTCCCCGTCGAATACCAGCCCAGCCCCGCCTACCAGGCACTCTTCCAGGCCGCTCTGGAAACCTCCGCCGCCCGCATCGCCCGCGCGGTCGGCACCGTCACCGAGACGGTCCTCGCCGAACGCGGACCCCGCCCCGTGCTGGTCTCGCTCGCCCGGGCCGGTACACCCGTCGGCGTCCTGATGCGCCGCTGGGCCCAGCACCGCCACGGACTCGACCTGCCGCACTACGCCGTCTCCATCGTGCGTGGCCGGGGCATCGACGCCAACGCCCTGCGCTGGCTCGCCGCCCACCACGACCCCGCCGACGTCGTCTTCGTCGACGGCTGGACCGGCAAGGGCGCCATCACCCGCGAACTCACCGCCGCCCTCGCGGAGTTCGATGGATTCAACCCCGAGATCGCCGTCCTCGCCGACCCCGGCGGCTGCGTCCGCACCTACGGCACCCGCGAGGACTTCCTCATCCCCTCCGCCTGCCTCAACTCCACCGTCTCCGGTCTGATCTCACGCACGGTGCTCCGCGCCGACCTGGTCGGCCCGGACGACTTCCACGGCGCCAAGTACTACCGGGAACTGGCCGGTTCGGACGTGTCCCTCGACTTCCTGGACACCGTCGCCGCCCGCTTCGACGAAGTCGCCGACGAGGTCGCCGAGGAGGCCAAGGCCCTGCTCGCCGCCGACCGCGCCCCCACCTGGGAAGGCTGGGCGGCCGTCGAGCGCATCAGCGAGGAGTACGGCATCAACGACGTCAACCTCGTCAAGCCCGGGGTCGGCGAGACCACCCGCGTACTGCTCCGCCGAGTCCCCTGGAAGATCCTCGCCGACCGCCGCGCCGGCGCCGACCTCGACCACGTACGGCTCCTCGCGGAACAGCGCGGGGTGCCCGTCGAGGAGGTCGACGGACTTCCGTACAGCTGTGTCGGACTGATCCACCCCAAGTACACCCGGGGTGCGACGGGCGCCGACGGCAAGGCGGTGACGGAACAGTGACCGCACCGGGGACGAACCCCGTGGCGATGGTCGCCAGCGATCTCGACCGCACCCTCATCTACTCCACCAACGCCCTCCAGCTCACCATGCCGGACGCCGACGCACCCCGGCTGCTCTGCGTCGAGACGTACGGCAGCAAACCCCTCTCCTACGTCACCGAGACGGCCGCCGCCCTGCTGGAAGAGCTGGGCCGCACCACGGTCTTCGTACCGACCACCACCCGCACCCGCGAGCAGTACCACCGCATCAGCCTCCCCGGACCGGCGCCCGCCTACGCGGTCGTCGCCAACGGCGGGCACATCCTCGTGGACGGCGAATCCGACCCCCGGTGGCACGCGGGAGTCCTGGACCGCATCGCGGGCGAGTGCGCCCCGCTCGCCGAGGTCCGCGCCCACCTCGCCGCCGTTTCCGACCCCGCCTGGCTGCTGAAGGACCGGGTCGCCGAGGACCTCTTCGCCTACCTCGTGGTCGAGCGCTCCCTGCTCCCCGACGGCTGGGTGAAGGAACTCGTCGACTGGGCCGATCCGCGCGGCTGGACCGTCTCCCTCCAGGGCCGCAAGATCTACGCGGTGCCCCGGCCGCTCACCAAGAGCGCGGCCGTCCGCGAGGTGGCCCGCCGCGCCGGCGCCGGTCTCACGCTCTCCGCGGGCGACTCGCTGCTCGACGCCGACCTGCTGCTCAGCACCGACCTCGCCTGGCGCCCCGGCCACGGCGAACTCGCCGACACCGGCTGGCGCACCGGCGGGGTCGTCGCCCTTCAGGAGCAGGGCGTCCTCGCCGGGGAGGAGATCCTGCGCCGGTTCCTGGCGGCGACGCGCGGCTGACGGGAAAGCCCTTGGTAACCGGGAGCCCATTGGGCAGGCTGGGCCCGACCGGCACGACGCCACGCCGACAGCCCAGGAGCTGCGCACGATGACCAAGGGCAACGAAACCCGGATGACGGACGAGCTGTACGCGTACGTACTCGCGCACAACCCGCCGCTGGACTCCGTCCAGCAGGAACTCGTCGCGACCACGTACGCCGAACTGCCGGACAGCGCGGGCATGCAGTCGGCCCAGGAGCAGGGCCCGCTGCTCGCCTTCCTGGTCCGGCTGACCGCCGCCCGGCTCGTGGTGGAGGTCGGTACCTTCACCGGCTTCGGCGCCCTGTCGATGGCCCAGGCGCTGGCGCCGGGCGGGCGGCTGATCGCCTGCGACGTGTCGGAGGAGTGGACGGCGTACGGCAGGGCCGCGTGGGAGAAGGCGGGCGTCGCGGACCGCGTCGACCTGCGCATCGCGCCCGCGCTCGACACCCTGCGCGCCCTGCCCGAGGAGCCGCACATCGACTTCGCCTACCTGGACGCGGACAAGGGCGGCTACATCGCGTACTGGGAGGAACTGGTGCCCCGGCTGAGGCCGGGCGGCATGATCGCGGCCGACAACACCCTCTTCCACGGCGGAGTCGTGGACCCGCACGCCACCGGGGGAGCGGCGGCCATCCGGGAGTTCAACGACCATGTGCTCGCCGACCACCGGATGGACAGCGTCCTGCTCACGGTCGCGGACGGACTGACGCTCTCGCGCAAGCGGTGAGTGACCGCTGCGGCACCACGTGGGACGAAGGACGGGGTCTCGGTGCACCCCGTCCTTCGTCCCACGTGCTCTTCTCCGTTCAGCCGCAGCAGCCCCCGCCGCAGCAACCGCCCCCTCCGCCGCCGCCCGCCGGGGCGGGCGCGGAACCCGCGGCGCCGCCCACGGCGACGGCGGAGAGCAGTTTGACGGTGTCGTCGTGCCCGACGGGGCACGCGGCGGGATCGGAGGACTCGGCCATCGGACGGCTGAGCTCGAAGGTGTCTCCGCAAGTGCGGCAGCGGTACTCGTAACGAGGCATGGACCCAGAGTAGAGCGGCGAACCACCCGTCGGGGCCCGACCTCTACGCGTGCGGCTGGGGGCGGGTGCCCGGCATGATCCGGGGCCGGTCGGAGCGGGCGCGGTCCTCACGGGCGGCCTCCTCGGGGTGGCGGGCACGCCAGTACGGGTTGTCGTGCGGAAGTCCGCCGCTGACCCTGCCGTACATCCCGAAAAACATCAGCATCAGCCCGACGATGAAGCTGAACAGCACGTTCTGCATCTCGAACGCGAGGAAGTTGAGCCCGGTGTCCAGCAGGGCCAGATTCACGAAACCGCTGGCGATGAAGAGGACACCGATCGTCATGTTGAGCGTGGACGCCTTGTTGCCGCCCACCACCATGCCGCCGAAGAGCAGCACGCCCACGCAGATGGAGAGGATGCTCAGCGCGCCGTTGGTATTGAGACCGGCGACCGTGTCGCCACCGGTGTCGAAGAAGCCGATCTTGTTGATCAGGCCGAGGATGCCGAAGACCAGGAGCACGAGCCCCATCAGTCCGGCGCCGATCCGGTAGACCTGACTGAGTCGGTGGTCGACGGGCAGCTCCTCGTTGAGACGGGCGTGCAGGGGCTTGGACCTGGCCTTCACGGGCTCGGCCTGCTCGGTCCTCATGGCGACCTCCTCGGGAGGTACGCGCCGGCGCACGGGCCTCCGGGGAGGTTCGTACCGGCTCTCCCCGGAGGTTCGCACCGGCGCACGGATCCCTTCCAGCATCGGCCCGGGGACGGATCGGGACAAGTCCTGACGGAGCCGGGGCGGGTGCGGGCGGGGCTCGGAGGCTGTCTCCGTGATCCCCCCGGTCAGCGGCGGCCGGCGGCCAGGGTGACGAGGAACTGGCCGCCACCCGCCTGGATGTCCGCCGTCACCGGCAGCCCCGGCACCAGTCGGGAGAATCGGTCCACCAGCCAGTCCGCCGCCTCCTGCGCGTCCTTCTTGTCCGGACAGCGGCCCACCATCTCGCGGCCCCCCTTGCGCTCCAGCCTTTCGGCGACGGCGATCAGCGGCGCGGGCTCGGCCACGTACAGGTGGTCGGGCCAGGCGATGACCACCTTCACCGCGCCCTTGCGGGAGTTGCACCCGCGGTGCGCGAGCCGCTCCGCGACCTTCGCCTTCCGGTCGGCGGTCCGGCTGTCCACGCTGGGCCCCCGCAGATCGTTCACCGACATGTCGGGGTCGACCGGTTCGTCGCACACCCAGCAGCGCCAGCCGTCGCGCTCGGCCACATCATCAAGGAGACTCATCCCCGCAAAGTAGCCTGCCCGGCCGCCGTCCCCCGCATCAGGGGTCCGGGGGTCCCGGGGGGCCGGCGCCGGTGTGGAGACACCGCGGCGCCGGCGGCACGTGTTCAGGTGCCGGAGCCGAGCCCCTCGCGGATGGCGGAGACCACCTGGGCCGCGGTCTGCCGGACGGCCTCCGTCTCGGTCAGGAAGCGCCAGTAGTCGGGGTGGCGGACGTCGAGGGCGGCGATCGCGCGATCCAGCCTGGCCACCGCGTTGTCGAGCGGCCCGGCGTGACGAGGATCGGGCGTGTTGCGACCGGCCATCGCGAGCCGCTGGGCGTCACGGACGGCGAACCGGGTCCGCTCGATCTCCTGCTTCGGGTCCTTCGCCACCGCGTTCAGCAGCCGCAGCCGCTCCCCGGCGGCCGACACCGCTTCGTCCGCGTGGTTGAGCAGCGCGCGGACCGTACCGAGCAGTGCTGTCGCGTCGGCCCACCGCTGGTCCCTCCGGGCCTCGGCGGCCCCGGCGAGCTTCTCCTCAGCCTGGCGGACGTCCTCCGTCGCCTGCTCCGGAACGTGCTGGAGGTCGTGCCAGCACTCCTCCGAGAAGCGCCGCCGCAACTCGCTGAGGATCGGCTGCACCCCGCCCGCCCGGGTGGTCAGGGCCTGCGCGCGGGTACGCAGCGACACCAGCCTGCGGTCTGTTTCGGCGGCCCGCTCCGGCAGCCGCTCGGCCTCGGTACGTATGGCCTCCGCCTCGCGGAGCACGGAATCGGCCCGCTGCAGGGTCTCCGCCACCCCGTGGCGCCCCGCGCCCTGGTTGAGCTTGGTCAGCTCGGGGGCGAGGGCGGCGAGCCGCGTCGCGAGGTCGTCCGCCTTCATCCCGGAAGCGCGCACTCCGTCCAGCGCGCCGGTGGCCCCGATCAGCCCCTGCCGCGCCCGCTCCACCGCCGGAGCCAGCCGGGCGAGCTGCGTCTCGGCACTGCCGAGGAGAGGCCCGAGCCCCTGCGCGTACCGGTCGAGCTCGCCCTTGACCCGTACGAGATCGTCCTTGGCGCGGGTCAGCTCGGCCGTCGCCCGGCCCGCGACGGACGGTTCCAGATCGTCACGGTCCAGGTCGTGCGCGTCGACCGCGGTGATGTAGGTGTGGCTGACCTCGTCGATCCTGCGCCCCAGCGCGGCGAACTCCTCCACCGCCTGCCGGGCACGCGGGGAACTGTCGACGGCCGTGATGGTCTCGATCGAGATCTCGAGATCGCGTTGCGCGCTGTCCAGCTCGTAGAACGCCTCGGCGGCGGCGTCCTTCGCCGCCTGGGCGTCCGCCCGCCGGCTGCTTCCGTCCCGCCCGCCGAACCAGCGGCGCGTACCGCCGCCGGCGAACGCGGCGGGCAGCGCGGCGGCGAACAGCGGGAGCGGCAGCAGAGCCAGCGTCACGACGTCCCGGAAAGCCGAGCCGCCCCGGCGCGGCTTTCCGGCGGAACGGTGCGGTTTCCCCGCGGAACGGCGGGGCGTCCCCGCGGAACGGCGGGGCGTCCCCGCGGAAGCCGGGGCGGCGACGATCGGGCGCCCACCGGCGAGCGCCCTCGACTGCGGCTGCGCGTCTCTCGCCGTCACATGCCTCTCCCGTGCCGTCCGCCTGTGCCTGGTCCATTCTCCCACCAGTCATGACGAATACCCGGGCCGGTTAGTTCGCGGTTCGGACGCTGACTTCCCCGTTGTCGCTGCGGACCTTCACCACGTGCGGGCTGAGGTCGCTGCGCGGTACATCGACGGAGACGTTCCCGTTGTGCGCCTGCGCGTCCACGGCGTACGCGGTCCCGCCCCCGGGCAGCTCGATGTGGGTGCCGCCGTTGTCCGTGTCGACGTCCAGCAGATCCGGTGCCGCGTCGAACCCGAGCCGGATCGACCCGTTGTCCGAACCGACCACCACGGACGGACCGGAGAGCCCCTTCGCGTCGATCGAACCGTTGTCGCTCGACAACTTCAGCTCGCCCCCGGCGTCCCGTACCACCACCGCGCCGTTGTCGGAGGACAGCTCCAGCCGGGTGTCGAACCCGGACGCGGTCACCTTCCCGTTGTCCCCCGACGCCTTGACGGCGACCCCGCGCGGCACCTTCACCCGGTGCCGGCCCGAGCAGTTGTTGACCACGCCCGTGCACTTCACTTTCAGCGTGAGGGTGCCGTCCTCCATCTTCCAGACCGGATCGGGCCCCGACCCGAACACCACCCACCCGTCCGTCTGCCGCTCCACCTCGACCTGGTCCACATCGGCGGGTACGAGCTCCAGCGAGGTGTTCGACGAGTCGATCGTCAGCGTCTTCCCCCGGAGCGCGAACGACTTGTGCTCGACGGGCGCCCCCTCCACGTCCGTACTCCCGCACCCGCTGACCGCCATGGCGACGCAGAGCGCCCCGGCGGAGGCGAGGAGGGCGGTGCGTCGGCGGGCCTGCGGCGTGCTGCTGGTGGTGGTGTCCACGGGATCGGTCCCCCAGATGTGCGCGGTGCGGTGACGTACTCACCGGGGCAGTTCCCCCGGCCACCTTCACGTTATGCAGCCCGGCCGTCACCCACGATGAGGCCGCCCACCGGCTCCGGGGTAGGGGTAGCCCCCGTATCCGGCCCGGCGTTCGAGCCCCGGCTCCGCGTTCTGCGCGCAGCCTGCCGCGCCGGGACCTGCGGCTGAGGCGAAACGGAGTACGAAGCCGGTCCGGACGCCATGTAGGCTGTTCCTTCATCCACGGGTGCGTAGCTCAGGGGTAGAGCGCTGCTCTTACAAAGCAGATGTCGGCGGTTCGAAACCGTCCGCGCCCACCAGTGCAAAGGCCCCCAACCGATCATGGTTGGGGGCCTTCGGCGTCTACTGCTGACATCAACCGGAGCGGCCGTTCCTCCGGATCGGAACGCCAGGAGCGGAACGCGGGGGCGCGTACTCCGCATCTCACCCGCGCACTCCACTGCGCCCCCAGCGCCCCGTCAGTGAGCGGGCGCGCCTCTGCCGGGGGCATGTGCGCCTGCCGCCAGGGCAGTTGCCTCGGGCACCGTTGAGGGCGCGGGGGAGCCTGATCGCGGGGCCGGTGGAAGCGGGCCGGTGGGAGTGCGACGGCAAGCGGGGGAGGCGACGGTGATCGTGGGACGACGAAGGGGTGGATACACGTGGCGCAGACGAGATGCGGGGCCCTGACGCAGCGCAGGACCCGGTGTGCGAAGGAAGCGATGACGGGGACCTCGCGGTGCCATCTGCACCAGGGGGCCTGGTCGCCGTACGAGGTGGCGCGGCGCAGGCAGGCTGTGGCGAGGGCGGCGCTGCGGAGGCTGCGCAAGCGAGGGTGACGCCACATGGGGAGGGGGAGGAGGGCCGGGGCGTGGGGGGACGTCCCGGCCCCGCGTGCGGGAGCGGCACCGCTCAGCGGCGGTCGCTCATGCCCTCGCGTTTCGCGCAGGCGCGGGCGTCGGGGCAGGCGCGGGGGAACCACCAGTAGGGTGCGCCCGAGGCGGGCTGGTGGCGCTGTTCGCCCAGGTTGAGGGCGGTGCCCGTCGACAGGGGGGCCGCGCACCAGACGCACGACCACCCCCGCTGTTGTTGTTCGGTCAGCTCGGATACCGGCGGCAGGTTCCTCACAGTCATGGCATCCCCGTGTCGTCATGCGTCGCGTAGTCATGGTCAGGCGTGGTCAGCATGACGGGTCGCCGGGGTCATAACGCTCACACTTCCGTGAGCGCGCTCACACGCGCAGTGACCGGGGCTCCTGGTGGCCGGACGGCTGCCCCGGCCGTGCGGCCGGGCTGGTCACAGGCCGATCCAGGTGGCCATGTGGCCCAGTGAGTCCGGGGTGCGGCGCGAGAGGTGCACCAGGCCCTTGATCGTCTCCCGGGCGCCCGGATGATAGCGGGTCTGCTCCGGGGCGGCGTGCCGGGCGTCGGCGAGGGAGCCGAGGGCCGCTTCGGTGTGACCGGTCTCCATCTCGCAGCGGGCCCGGTCGATGAGGAAGTGGGCGCGCCGCGAAGTGGCGAGCCCGGCCGGCAGTTTGATCCCGTGGGCCTGCACCAGGGCGTCGTCGTACTGCCGCATCTCGATCGCCGCCGACATGCGGTGCATCGCCACATTGGTCGGGCCGAAGGAGAGCCAGTGGATACGGGTCACCTCGCCCGTACGCTCGGCGCAGCGGGTGGCCTCCGCGATGTGGGCGTCCAC
>NZ_JBSFVR010000227.1:0-12183 GCF_053592415.1 Streptomyces sp. NPDC002690
TGATCAATTCCAATGCGTCGGCGAAACTTCCGTCGACCGTGTGATCGATCTCCGAACGCATGGAACAAAGCACGGCTTCCCGAATCCGGCAAAACCCCGCACTGGAACGGGCCCCCGGCGTCGGTGGGACCCCCGGCGGCGAACTCCCCAGCGAGGGCATGGTGCTCGGCGCGGTCCAGGTCCCGCCGGACGGCCGCCCGGTGGTGTTCCTGCACGACCACCCGACGACCGGTGGCTACCCGGTCGTCGGGGTCGTCCTGGCGCACGCCCTGGCGGCGGCGGCCCAGGCGGTCCCGGGGACCCCGATCCGGTTCGTACGCGTATGAGGTGACCAGGCACGACCCAGTCGCGCCTTGGTCACCCGCAAGGACCCCGGAGGGCTGCGCGGTCGCGCGAACGACCGTAGGCTTGGATATTGGCCTAGACCTCTTGACGTCGATTCGGACCGGTCCGATCCGGTCGGGTGGGCGTCGACCCGAGAAGTGGGGACACATGAGCAACCGCGCAGTCCTGGAGGTGATCGCGCTCGACGCCCAGGACGCGGTCGCGGCCCAGGCGGGTGGAGCCGACCGGCTCGAACTGGTCACCGACATGGCCGCCGACGGCCTCACCCCGTCCCGGGAGACCTTCGCGGCCATCCGGGCGGCCGTCGACATCCCGCTGCGCGTGATGCTCCGGCAGGAGGACGGGTTCGCCACCGGTGACATCGACCGCCTCCTCGGGCGGCTCGGCGAGCTGCGGGAGGCGGGAGCCGACCAGTTCGTGTTCGGGTTCCTGGACCGGGACGGCCACGCGGACCTGGTCGCCGTCGAACGGCTCGTCGCCGAGCTGGACGGCTGCCCGTGGACGTTCCACCGCGCGATCGACCGGGCCACCGATCGGGGTTCGCTGCGCAAGCAGCTCGCGGACCTGCCCGGACTCGACACGTACCTGACGGCGGGCGCGGCGACCGGGGTCGACGACGGCGTACCGACCCTGCTGGACGAGGCCTCCCGCTCGAACGAACCGGGTTACGAGCCGCAGATCCTGGTCGGCGGCGGCCTCCGCCTCGAACACCTGCCCAGCCTGCGGGCGGCCGGACTCGACGCCTTCCACATCGGTGGCGCCGCCCGCCCGCACGGCTGGACCGGTCCGGTGGACGAGGCTGCCGTACGCACCTGGCGCGAGGCCGTCGACGCGTAAGGGTTGTCCCGCAATTCCTGGCGGGTGCGCGACGACAGCTACGGCACCTCGCCGCGTTGTCGGAACGTCCGCATACATCCAGTATGCGGACGCCCCTCCGCCTTGCGACGCACCGCATCTGACGTCGCGCACTGATCCACCACGCCTTGCGGGACGGCCCTGTTCTCCCGAAGCTACGGCGAAGTGACAAGTAGCTCTCCGTGATCAGAGTGGCGCTCGGTCAGAGAGCGCGAGACGGGGTCCGGGGACTTCGCCGGACTGGAGGGCGGCGAAGTCGGCGTGGGCCTGCTCGACGGCTTCGGGGTATGCCTCGCGCTTGGCGTGCTCGGCGAGCGCCCGGTAGATGCTGGCGACGGACGGGCTCTGTCCCTTGCGCTTGCCGGTGGGGATGATGAGGTCGGGCTGGATCTGTTCCACGGACTCGCCGTTCGCCCGGCGTCGCAGCACGGTGTGCAGCATGTCGTCAGTGATGACCGGCGGCCGGCCGCCGTGCTTGCCCTTGCGGGCCGCGGTGTCGAGCCCTTCGAGCGTGGACTCCCGAATGTTCTCCCGCTCGTTCTCCGCCATGGCGGCGAAGAACGCGAACAGCAGCTTGCCCGGGCCGGTGGGGTCGTAGATGCCGGACAGGGGCCCGGCGAGCATCTCCAGGACCAGGCCGTGGGCAGTGAGGTGGTCGGCGAGCGCGGTGAGTTCGGCGGCGTCGCGGCCGAGGCGCTTCATCCCGTACACAGTGAAGATGACCCGGCAGTGCGGGGCGTGCGCCTTGACCTCCCGCGCGGTCCTCAGCGCCTCCTCGAACCGGGGGCGGACCCGCACCCGGGTACTGATCTTCTCGCTGAAGATCTTGTCCCTCGGGATGCCGTGCTTGCTGAGCGCGTCGAGCTGCGAGTCGAGTTCCTGCCCGAGGGTCGAGCAGCGCGCGTATCCGATGCGGATGTCCGCGCTCGGCAGGTCCGGGTCGATCGGCGCCGGCGGCGGGGGTGCCCGGCCGCCACGGTCGACCCGGGCCGCGGTCGGCCGGGGTGGGCACCCGCAGCGCCTTCTTCAGTCGGGGCACCATGGTGAAGCGGCGGGTGTGGTAGGCGGAGGCGACCGCGCTGCCGCGCGAGCGGCACGGCGAGCCGGGCTGTGCGTCACACTTCGGACAGGCGTGCTGCTCGACGGCGTCGGCGTCCGACCGGTCGAGCGGCGAGGGCTGCTGAGGGCCCGTCATGGACCCGGATTTTCGCACAATGCAAGTCTCACAAGGGAGTCAGTCCCGCTTTCGAGTGAGAACGGGTTCTGAGAACGAATCCGGGTTCGACGAGGGTCTGGCGACTTGCGATTGATCTTGCTCGCGCAAAGGACCGTTTGTGAGGACCGGGGTCAGCGTGTGCGTACGCCGTCGATGGTGATCGACAGCAAGAGGTCGGCCTCGGCCGGGCCGTCGATCTCCCGCTCGGTGGCCAGCGCGATGGCGCCGACGAGCTTGAGCAGTTGGGCGATGGTGATCCCGGCGCGCACGGCGTCTGCTGCTTGGGCGCGCGCAAGGAGGGCGTCTCCGGCAGTGGTGATCATTTCGTGGCAGGTTTCGCCAAGCGCCGGGTCTCCGTCCCGCATCAGCGAAGACCCCAGGCCCCGGTTGGCCACGGCGTGCGCGCCAACGGCGTGAAGCCAAGTGGTCAGCGCCTGGCCCGGGTCGGGTTCGGTGAGGAGGTCGTTCGCCTTCGCGCACAGGGCCTCCACCCGGTCCTTGAAGACCGCCTCCAGGAGCGCCTGCCGGGAGGGGAAGTGGCGGTGCAGGGTGGCCGAGCCGACTCCGGCGCTCCGGGCGACCTCCTCCAGGGAGGCGTCGGCGCCGTGCTCGGCGATCAGGGCCCCGGCGGCGGCGACGATCTTCTCGGCATTGCGGCGGGCGTCGGCGCGCATCGGCCGGGCGGGCGGGGTGGTGGCGTCCTTGGGCACGGGCACTCCTGATGGCTTGATAAACGGGGTGGCCCTCCATATTGTAACGAAGGAGAAACGGAGGGCCGCCCCACTTGCGGGGCTGGCTTCCCCTCCGCATGGACACGATGGAGATGATCGTGAAGCTGACGAAGAAGACCGTCGTGGTGGCGGGTGCGACCGGCCTGCAGGGCAGGGCCGTGACACATCACCTGCTCCGTGACGGCTGGCAGGTGCGCGCACTGACGCGCGACCCGAACGGGCCGCAGGCCACAGCGCTGGCGCAGGCCGGCGCACAGGTAATCCGCGCGCGGATGGAGGACGTCGACTCTCTGATCGCTGCGGCCGAGGGCGCCTGGGGTCTGTTCAGCGTCCAGCCCACCGTCGGCTCGCCCGGCACCGCCCCGGACTTCACCGCCGACGACGAGGTCCGCTGGGGAGCAAACGTCGCCGAGGCCGCGCACGCCGCGGGCATCGGGCACTTCGTCTTCACCTCGGTCGCCGAAGCGGACCGGCACCTTGAGGAGAAGCTGCCGGTGAATTTGGTCAGCAAGTGGCGGATCGAGCGGCACGTCGCCGCGCTCGGCCTGCCCGCGACGATCCTGAGGCCAGTGTCCTTCATGGAGAACTTCACCGGCGGATACGCGCTGCGGAACGGGAACCTGTCCACCGGGCTTGCTCCGGAGGTCCCCCAGCAGATCATGGCCGTCGACGATGTCGGCGCCGTCACCGCGCTGGCGTTCTCCCAGCCGAAGGAGTGGATCGGCCGGGCTGTCTCTCTGGCCGGGGACGAACTCACGCCGGTTCAGGTCGCCGCGGCGATCGGGAAGGCACTTGGCATACCGCTGCCCTACGTTCAAATTCCGATCGACGTGATCCGGGCCCTGAGCGAAGACTTCGCCTACGCCAACGAGTGGCTCAACGAACACGGCTACCGCGCGGACATCCCCGCCACCCGGGAGATCCACCCCGGCACGATGGACTTCAGCACTTGGCTGGAGCGCACCGGCGCGTCCCAGATCGCCGCGTTCCTCGACTCCGCGCGCACCGCCGGGCAGGACGCATGAGCGCCCGCACTCACGGCCTCGGGCGCGTCGGGATCTGGGCGGCGGACTTCGACCACCTCTCCGCACCCGAGGTTCGTAAGGCTGCCGCCGCGGTCGAGGACCTCGGCTTCGGCACTCTGTGGTTCCCCGAGATCACGGGACGGGAGGCCATGGCGCAGGCCGCGATCCTCCTGGCGGCCACCCGGCACATCACCGTGGCCTCCGGCATGACCGACATCTACGCCCGCGACCCAGTCACGGCCGCCGCCGCGCAGCGCACCCTGGAGGAGGCATACCCCGGAAGGTTTCTGCTCGGTCTGTGGGAGAGCCACGCCAGCCTGGCCCAGGGCGTCCGCGGCCACCGTTCCGGCCCGGCTCTGGCCACCATGCGTACCTACCTCGACGCGCTGGATAACGCCCCGTTCGGGCCACCCGACACGGTCGCCTCACCGAACCGCGTACTCGCCGCCCTAGACCCTGGCATGCTCGCCCTCGCCGCCGAACGCGCCCGGGGCGCAACAGTGCTGGGCATGCCCGCCGAGTACACCCGAGCAGCCAGAGCCGTCCTCGAAGACGACGGCCTCTTGACCATCACACAGCTCTGCGTGCTCAGCCACGACCACGCTGACACCGCCGACCTGGCCCGCACCACAGCCGCGGCCGCCCTGCCGAACCGCCGCGACCTGCTGCGTGGACTTGGACATGAGAACCCGGACGCGCTTGACAGCCGGCTGGTCGACGCGCTGGTGGCCCACGGCCGCGCCGAGGACATCGCCCACCGCGTCCAAGAGCACTTCGACGCCGGGGCCGACCACGTCAGCCTCCACCTTGTGACCACCACACCCGACTCCCCGCCCGTACGGCAGTGGGAGCAACTCGCCGTGCACCTACCCGTCTGACCCGGCACACCCGCGTAGGACACGGCACGAGCGCGGCGCCCTGAAAACCGTGCGCGGCTGGTTCGGGATCGCTTGCGATCCAGCCGCCCGCCAGCGACGCCCGGGGTGCAGGTCTTCAGGATGCCGACCCGGCCGCACCGTCCGCCGCCGGTTCGGCAGCGCGCGTATCGGGCGCGGTGCGGGGGCCGGGCATCATGGACGCCGCGGCAGTGAGGTCGAGATGGGAGTTCATGTCCAGCTCGAACCGGCCGTAGGGGTTCACGTGGGTCCAGAACAGCGGGGACAGGGCCCGCCGGTCGGCATCGGTGAGCCGCTTCTACCACTTCTCCTCGCTCAGGATGTCCTGGAGGAGCAGGGTGTTGACGTGCACCAACGCCGACTGGAGCAAGTGCAGCGCGAGCATCGAGACCTCCTGGGACTCCTTGTCGGAGCCGGTCAGGTCGCCGTCCTTGCCGTAGAACAGGTCGTGGTTGGCGCTGTTCCAGTTCTCCACGACCTGGAGACCGTCGTTGATCTCGCGCCGCAGATTGGCGTCGGCTAGGTAGTCGCAGATGAACGCCGTACGCACCGCCCGCCCGAGTTCCTCAATCGCCCGGTACGTCGGATGCTTGGGCCCACCTCGGGTGAAGCGCCGCAGGACCTGCTCGGCCTCGGCGGTGCCCAGGCGCAGGGCGGTGGTGTACTTCACGATCTGGTCGTACTGCTGGCGGATCAGGTCCCAGTCGATCGTCTTGGTCGACAGCACCGGCGCCAGGTGCGGCCACTTCTCGTCCTCCCCGGCCGCCGGCCGGTACAGCCGCGCGGAGCCGACGTTCTTCAGCCTGGGGAGCAGGTTGAAGCCGAGCATGTGGGCGAAGGCGAACCCGACGATGGAGGCGCCGTGCGTGTCGGTGTACTGCCGGTCGATCTCCACGTCCGTGCAGTGCCGCAGCACGCCCTCGATCATCGCGGCGTCCTCGGAAGCCGAACAGGACTTCAGCTGGCTGTAGACGCACAGCGACTTCTTCTCGACGTGCCAGTAGATCATCACGCCGGGCCCGCGGTACCGCTGGTGCCACTCGGTCATGAAGTTCGAGCTCCAAGAGCCGAACTTCTTGGAGTCGCTCGCGCAGGCGGTGCCCTCGCCCCACCATGCCGCGTCGCGGGCGGCGAAGGTGGCGTTGACCAGCCGCACCAGCGCCGCGCGCAGGTTGGTCCGGTTGACGAACAGGTGCCGTACGCGGCGCAGGACGGCCTCGCTCTCGCCACGTACGACACCGCTGGCACCGGGATCTCCCCAGCGTCTTCCGGGAACCGGGCCTCCACCTCGAAGAACTTCAGCAACAGCGCGAACCCCAACCGGTTCGCCCCCGATTTGTTCCGCAGCCGCTCCTGGTCCTCCTCCAGCAGCGTCCAGACCTCGATCAGGTCCTCCGGCTCCTACTCCTGCCGCACCCCGGTCTCCCTCCGGTCGTCATGACCAGACCAACCTCGCCGAGCAGGTCCCCCGGTGAGCCCAGTAGATCGAAAACTCTGACAAGCCCACCCCTGATCCGCTACAGAGAGCTACTTGTCACTTCGCCGTAGCTTCGGGAGAACAGAGCCGGGACAACCCTCAGGCACCCGGGCAGGCGGTGTCCGCGCGGGGCGACCCGGCACGGACACCGCCCGCGGTCCCTCAGGCGGCCAGCGCCTCGGGCAGCGGCGCCGCGTGCACCACGGTGAGGCCGGACACCGCGCGGGTCAGCGCCACGTACAGCCGGCGCAGTCCGGTGCGCTCGTCGGGCTCGCCGTCGACCACGGCCGCGGGCTCGTCCAGCACCACGTAGTCGTACTCCAAGCCCTTCGCCAGCGAGGCGGGGACCAGCGTCAGCCGGGACTCGGCGCTCGTCTCCTCACCCGGCGACAGCACCGCGTGCCCGGCCGCCGCCAGTGCCTCGGCCAGCGCGGGGACCCGGGCGTCGGCGGCGATCAGGCCGATCGAGCCCTCCTGCTCCAGCGCCTCCTCGCAGGCGGCGACCGCCGCCGCGACCAGTGCTTCGGCACCGTCCACCGGACGTACCGCCAGCGAACCGGGCGACTCACGCACCGACTCGACCGGTGCGAGGCCGGGGGCGATCGAGGGCAGCAGCCGGGAGGCGTACGCGATCACCTCGCGCGGCACACGGAAGCCCGCCGTCAGCTCCTCCACGTGCGCGTCCCGCTTGCCCAGGTGTCCGAGCGCGTCCGCCCAGCTCCGCGTCGACCAGGGGGTGGTGCCCTGCGCGAGGTCGCCCAGCACGGTCGCCGAACCCGTCGAGCAGCGGCGCCCCACCGCCCGGTACTGCATCGGGGACAGGTCCTGCGCCTCGTCGAGCACCACATGGCCGAGCGAGTGCGTACGCTCCACCAGATCGCGGGCCTCGTCGATCAGCACCGCGTCCGCAGTCGACCACTTCGCCGACTTCACACTGCGGGCCGGCTTCGTCCAGACCACCGCCTTCTGCTCGTCCTCGGTGAGCAGCCCTTCCGCGTGAGCGGCCAGGAACTCCGGGTCGGAGAGCAGCCGCAGCACCAGCTTCGCCGGATCGACGGCGGGCCAGACCGCCTTGACCGCCGCCTTCACGGCGGGCGTACGGGCCACCGCGTTCTGCACCCGGTCGTCCGGTGCCTCCCCGGCCTCCTCCATCCGCACCAGCACCCGGTGCGCGATCCGCTGCGGCAGCGCCTCGTGCGCGGCGCCGTACCGCATGTCGCGGGCGAGCAGCTCCTCGACCAGCTCCTCCACCTCGTACGCCGGAACCCGCCAGCGGCGCGAACCGCGCACCACCACGACCTCCTCGGCAGGCGGGGTGACGTGCGAGCGGATCGCCCGCCGCAGCACCTCGGCCATCCGCGCGTCGCCCTTCACGAGGGCGGCGGACGCCTCGTCCGTGCCGCGCACCTCGACGTCCTTGGTGACCAGGTCCTCCACGGTCGCCTGCTGCACCTCCATCTCACCGAGGGCGGGCAGCACCTGTTCGATGTAGTGGAGGAACGAGCGGTTCGGCCCGATGACGAGCGTGCCCGTGCGGGCCAGCCGGTCCCGGTGCGCGTACAGCAGATACGCGACACGGTGCAGGCCCACCGCGGTCTTTCCGGTACCGGGGCCTCCCTGCACACAGATCGTGCCGCCCAGCTCACTACGGACGATCTCGTCCTGCTCCGGCTGGATCGTCGCGACGATGTCCCGCATCGGCCCCACGCGCGGCCGTTCGATCTCCGCCTGGAGCAGCTTGCTGGTGGTGCCGGACCCCGCGGCCTCGGCGGACTCCGCGGAGACCGTCAGGTCCTCGTCCTCGTACGCGGTCAGCTCGCCGCCGGTGTAGCCGAAGCGGCGGCGCAGCCCCACGTCCTGCGGGTCCAGGCGGGACGCCTGGTAGAACGCCTGCGAGACCGGCGCACGCCAGTCGATGACCATCGGGTCGCCGTGGGCGTCGTGGACGTGACGCCGGCCGATGTAGAACCGCTCGCCCTCCGCGCCCTCGGCGAGCTCACCGCCGACGGGGTGCTGGAAGTCGAGCCGGCCGAAGAAGAGCGGGGTGTGCGAGAGGTCGGCGAGTGCCTTGATGCGCTCGTCGATCTGCGCCTGGAGCACGGCGGCGTTCACCCAGTTGGCGGTGACGTCGCGGATGTCGAGGGCCTGGACGTCCTCGCGCATGACGCGCAGGGCCGTCCGGGACGCGGCGAGGTGTCCCCGCTCGCGGGCCAGCGGATCGGTGATCCGATCGGTGGGGGGATCGGTGGGGGTGCCACTTTCTGCGGTGTGCGGCGCGGACACGGGTATGGCCTCCGGCAGTTCGACGCGGGACGACGGCCGCACGGCGCTGAAGGGCGCACGGCCGGGTCCCGGTGGGCGGATCACGAGGGGCACGCGCGAGGGCGCGCGTGCCGGCCGCGCACGCGGTGGCGCGCACGGCGGTCGGCCGGTTTCCGTCCGGTCGGCGGCACTCCCCCGGCTGCCGGCGGACGAGGCCGGTACCACGGTGCGGGAGGGCGGGGCAGACCGGCGATTGTATCCACGCTCCGGGGCACGGACGAACCGGATACTTTTCGGGGCCGCAGGGCCTGCCGCACGGAGACGCTGCTCCGGGCCGGGGCCGCCCGGCTGTCGTCCTGGCCGCCGCCCGGCTGTCGTCTTGGCAGCCGTGCTGGCTGTCGTCTTGGCCGCCGTCCTGGCCGCCGTCCTGGCCCGTACGCGGGAGGAAGGAGCACCCTGGTAGGCATGAGTACCGCGATCCTGAATCCCCGCAGGACCGGCCCCGCGCACGGCGCGACCGCGGCCACCGGTCACCTCCGGCCCCACCTCCTCGGCGACGCCCTGCGCGCCGTCCGCGTCTACGTCACCACCGCTTTCGACGTCGCGGTCCGGGGGGAGTACGCCGTCGGCTCCGGCATCCGCCGCGCCCGGTGAGTACGCCCGGTGCCCGGTGGGTGCGGATGTGGCCGCGCACGGTGAGTACCAGTCCGGGCGCGGGATGAGTACGGAACCGGAGTTATCTGATCCGGTTCTGCGGTGGGCTGGGCGTATGCCCTACCGCCGCAGCCGTTCTCGTACCGCCGCCCGTGCCGCCGCCCGTGCCGCCACGCTCCGGTCCGGCCGGAGCGCCCGCGCCCCGTACCTCCTCCCCGGTGGCCGCCGGTTCGGGCCCGCCCCGACCGGCTCCGGCCCCGCACCACGCTGGGCCGTGCCCGCCGTCGCCACCGTCCTGCTCCCGTACCTGGTGCCCGTGGTGACGGGCCTGCTCTGGATCGCCCTGCTCGCCGGTGCCGCCTGCGGTCCGGTCTGCGAGCCCGCCGTGCGCGGACCGCTGAACGTGGTGACCCTCGGCTACCGGCTCAGCCACACCGTGACGCCGGCCGCGCTCGTACTCTGCTGGCTGCTGGCGATCCGCCGCTCGTGGTCCGCCGCCCGCTGGATCGCCGCCGGGCTCGCGTACGTACCGCCCGCGATGATCGCCCTGGGCGTCATGCTGCTGTTCGCGCCCCGGCCCTGACCGCACGCGAACGGCGGGCGGCCCCGGCCATTGGACCCGGGCGCCCGCCGCTCGTAGCTCGTACTCAGTTCTCGGTGTCGTCCGCGGTCTCGGTGCTCCCGGTGTCCCCGGTGTTCCCGGTGTTCTCCGTGAGTAGCTCGTCCGCGTCCACGATCCGGTACGCGTACCCCTGCTCGGCCAGGAACCGCTGCCGGTGCGCGGCGAAGTCCTGGTCGATGGTGTCGCGGGCGACCACCGAGTAGAAGCGGGCCTCGTGCCCGTCCGCCTTCGGCCGCAGCACCCGGCCGAGGCGCTGCGCCTCCTCCTGGCGGGAGCCGAACGTACCCGACACCTGGATGGCGACGGTGGCTTCCGGCAGGTCGATGGAGAAGTTCGCGACCTTGGAGACGACCAGCACGCTGATCTCGCCCTGGCGGAACGACTCGAAGAGCTTCTCGCGCTGCGAGTTCGGCGTCTCGCCCTTGATGACGGGTGCGTTCAGGTGCTCGCCCAGCTCGTCCAGCTGGTCGATGTACTGCCCGATGACGAGCGTCTGCTCGCCCGCGTGCTTGCGCACCAGCGCCTCGGTGACCTTCCGCTTGGTGACGGTGGTCGCGCAGAAGCGGTACTTCTCCTCGGGCTCGGCCGTGGCGTACGCGAGCCGCTCGTGGTCGGTCAGGTTGACCCGTACCTCCACGCAGTCGGCGGGCGCGATGTAGCCCTGCGCCTCGATCTCCTTCCACGGGGCGTCGAACCGCTTCGGGCCGATGAGCGAGAACACGTCCGACTCCCGCCCGTCCTCGCGGACCAGCGTGGCGGTCAGGCCGAGGCGGCGGCGGGCCTGGAGGTCGGCGGTGAACTTGAAGACCGGTGCGGGCAGCAGGTGCACCTCGTCGTAGATCACCAGACCCCAGTCGCGGGAGTCGAAGAGCTCCAGGTGCGCGTACACGCCCTTACGGCGCGTGGTGAGCACCTGGTACGTGGCGATGGTGACCGGGCGGATCTCCTTGCGGGTACCGCTGTACTCGCCGATCTCCTCCTCGGTCAGCGAGGTGCGCTTGATCAGCTCGTGCTTCCACTGCCGGGCGGAGACCGTGTTGGTCACCAGGATCAGCGTGGTGGCCTTCGCCTCGGCCATCGCACCGGCTCCGACCAGCGTCTTTCCGGCACCACAGGGGAGCACGACGACACCCGAGCCACCGTGCCAGAACCCGTCGACGGCCTGCCGCTGGTACGGACGCAGCGACCAGCCGTCCTGGGCCAGCTCGATCGGGTGCGCCTCGCCGTCGACGTACCCGGCGAGGTCCTCCGCCGGCCAGCCGAGCTTCAGCAGCGTCTGCTTGATCTGCCCGCGCTCCGAGGGGTGCACGGCGACCGTGTCCGGGTCGAGGCGCGCCCCGACCAGCGGGGTGATCTTCTTCGACCGCAGCACCTCTTCGAGGACCGGCCGGTCGGTGCTGGTCAGCACGAGGCCGTGCACCGGGTGCTTGGACAGGGTGAGACGGCCGTACCGCGCCATCGTCTCGGCGATGTCGACCAGCAGTGCGTGCGGCACGGGGTAGCGGGAGTACTCCACCAGCGCGTCGACGACCTGCTCGGCGTCGTGCCCGGCGGCGCGGGCGTTCCACAGCCCGAGCGGGGTCACGCGGTAGGTGTGGATGTGCTCGGGTGCGCGCTCCAGCTCGGCGAAGGGCGCGATCACCCTCCGGCACGCGTCCGCCAGCTCGTGGTCGACTTCCAGCAGAAGTGTCTTGTCGCTCTGGACGATGAGGGGTCCGGTCACTCGCTGCGGCCCTTTCTCCGGGGTACGGCCGCGCATGCGGCCAAACGTCCAGTGTGCCGCATCACCGCGCCTTGTGGGGTGGCGGTGGGTGTGAGGTGCGGGGCGCGCGGTGCGGGAATGCGCGGGGCGTCGCGTCGCGGTGCTCAGGTCCGGGCGGGTGGCCTCGGTCAACTCGCCCCACACCGTCGACGGTACGCGGAACGGCGGCCGGGGTTCGGCGTGAGCCTGACAGTGACCTCGTCCGGGTGAAAGGGCTAGTCATTGTCGTTCAGGGCCTTGTATCGTCGGAATCCGACGATGACCCGCTGGTGCACACCTGCGCGCTGACGTACGCGAGCGACATGACGCTGCTGGACGCCGTCCGCCTCCCGGTGGAG
>NZ_JBSFVR010000228.1:0-12122 GCF_053592415.1 Streptomyces sp. NPDC002690
CGTGAGCCGGTGATCCGGCTCCGGCCGCGCGGCCGGAGCAGCAGCGACAGCGTCACCGAGCCGACGACCAGCGCGCCGGCGATCGTGGCCGTGGCGTGCCCGGAGTACAGCACACCGTCCGTCAGATAAGCCCCGAACAGGGCCCCCAGGGCACCGGTGGGGTAGACCGCGCGGGCCGACGGCAGCCGGCCGGGCAGGACGTGGAGGGCAGCCCAGGCCAGGGCGAGCCCGACCACGACGGAGCCGAAGGATTCCAAGATCACGGAGCATCACCTCGCGGGGTTCGTCGGTACGTCCCCGTCCGCGCGGAGCGACGGGGGAGGGCCGGTGGGCCCTCGCCGGACAGGGCCCGGTGGATCGTGGACGGTTCGCGGCGACCGGAGCGGCACGCCGCGCCGTGGCCGTCCTTGATCCGTAGGGCGCTGCCTACGCCGTCCTACCCGTGACCTACGTCACGCAACCCTTCCGGGGGTGGGGGAAACCTTTCGGCGGAGCGTCCTGTTCCGCCGGGGGTGAGCTGGGGCGGCGTACGAACGGCCCCGGGGCTCCGCGGAGTTCGACGCGCTCCCGGACGGGGCCCGGCGGACATGTCCCCGGACGTACGAAACGGCCCGGCGGGACATCCCGCCGGGCCGTTTCGTCGTGCTGGGCTCGGTGTCGCCTACAGTGCGCCGAACCCGACACGCCGGGCCGTCGGCTCGCCGATCTCGACGTACGCGATCCGGTCGGCCGGCACCAGGACCTTGCGGCCCTTCTCGTCCGTGAGGCTGAGCAGCCGCGCCTTGCCGCCGAGCGCCTCGGCGACCGCGCTCTCGACGTCCTCGGCGGAAAGCCCGCTCTCCAGAACGATCTCGCGGGGCGTGTGCTGCACCCCGATCTTGACCTCCACGGCTATGTCCCTCCGACGGTCAGTCCCTGCGCGGTAGCCGCGCCGTACGCAGCCACATTAGCCCGGTGGGCCGAGCGCCCACGGCCCAACCGGCCACGCCGGGAGCGAACACGCCGGGAGCGAACACGCCCGGTGCCGCTATTCGGTCCCGTGCAGCGGGAACCCCGCGATTCCGCGCCAGGCGAGCGAGGTGAGCAGCTGCACCGCGGTGTCGCGCGGGATGCCGGAGGGGCTGGAGAGCCAGTAACGGGCCACCACCTGGGCGACACCGCCCAGACCGACGGCCAGCAGCATCGATTCGTCTTTGGACTGGCCCGTGTCGCCCGCGATGACGTCCGAGATCGCCTCGGCGCACTGGAGGGACACCCGGTCCACCCGCTCGCGCACGGCGGGCTCGTTGGTCAGGTCCGACTCGAAGACCAGACGGAAGGCGCCGCCTTCGTCCTCCACGTACGCGAAGTAGGCGTCCATGGTGGCCTCGACGCGCTGCTTGTTCTCGGTCGTCGACGCGAGGGCGGTGCGCACCGCCTGGAGCAGCGACTCGCAGTGCTGGTCCAGGAGGGCGAGGTACAGCTCCAGCTTCCCGGGAAAGTGCTGGTAGAGCACCGGCTTGCTGACGCCCGCCCGCTCGGCGATGTCGTCCATCGCGGCGGCGTGGTACCCCTGCGCGACGAAGACCTCCTGGGCGGCGCCCAGAAGCTGATTGCGTCGGGCGCGGCGGGGCAGGCGAGTGCCCCGCGGGCGCGCTGCCTCTGTCTGCTCGATGGCGCTCACGCCGCCTCCCAAATGTGTGATCCGACACGGTGTCCAGTGCTTGCCGCGCCGCATGGCCATCGTACTTTTGGGTAACCCGGGTGCGCGCGGCGCGGACGCAGAATTTCACGGACCGGACAACTCCGGTAGCCACGGACCGGTGCCGCATCCGAGACCGGGCCGGGACGAAACGGCCCTGAACTGTGTGTTTCATCGGTAATCGCCCCGTGCGGAGCGGCTTTTGGTCATTTGCCGAGCTTCCGCGTGCTTCCGCGCGCTGCGCACGCGTCGCCGCGTCATCAGCCGCGACCGCGTGCCCGGACCGGGGGGCCGGGCACGCGGTCACGGCCGATGACACGCCGGCCGCTCAGCGGTAGTCGTCCTCGTGTTCGGCGACCACCTTGGTCTGTTCCGCGACGTCGGCCTCGTCGGCCTCCTCGGTGCCGGCCTCCGTCAGCGGCTCGTCCTTCTCCTGCCGGACCTCCGTCCGCTGCTCCGCTGCGTCCGCGGCGGGGGTCTCCAGGCCCGCCGGATCCGGCTGCTCGTCCAGAAACGTCTCCGGGTCCCTCGGGTCGACCGTCATGACGACTCCCTTCCGTCCCTCATCCGAAGCCTATGAGCTGGACTCCTGCCCCGCGATGCGGCCTGTGACCGCGAACACATGAATCGGCGCGTGATCGTCTCGTAACATTGCCGCATGTCTTCGACCGAGCTGCCGGGTGTCCAGGCCGCCGCCGCGGCGGTCGCCCCCACGGTCAGTGCCGTACGCGTCGGGTCCGGGGAGAGTCTGCGCACCGTTCCCCTGGCCGGGCTCAGCCTGACCGTCCGTTCCCGGCCCGGCGTGCGCGCCGGGCTCCCGCCCGCGCTGTACGTCCACGGGCTGGGCGGTTCCTCGCAGAACTGGTCGGCCCTGATGCCGCTGCTGGAGGACGTGGTCGACGGGGAGGCGGTCGACCTGCCGGGTTTCGGCGACTCCCCGCCACCGGACGACGGCGCCTACTCGGTCACCGCACACGCCCGGGCGGTGATCCGGCTGCTCGACGCGCAGCGGCGCGGTCCGGTCCACCTCGTCGGCAACTCGCTGGGCGGCGCGGTCTCCACCCGGGTCGCGGCCGTCCGCCCCGACCTGGTGCGCACCCTGACCCTGGTCTCGCCCGCGCTGCCCGAGATCCGTGTCCAGCGGCCGGCCGTGCCGACCGGGCTGCTGGCGCTCCCCGGGGTCGCCGCGCTCTTCTCCCGGCTCAGCCGGGGCATGACCGCCGAGCAGCGCACCCGCGGGGTCATGGCACTCTGTTACGGCGATCCCACGCGGATCACCGAGGAGGGCTTCCGCCAGGCGGTGGCCGAGATGGAACGGCGGCTGGAACTGCCGTACTTCTGGGACGCCATGGCGCGCTCCGCCCGTGGAATCGTCGACGCGTACACGCTGGGCGGACAGCAAGGACTCTGGCGCCAGGCCGAGCGGGTGCTCGCGCCGACGCTCCTGGTGTACGGCGGACGGGACAAGCTGGTCTCGTACCGGATGGCGCGCAGGGCGTCCGAGGCGTTCCGCGACTCGCGCCTTTTGTCGCTGCCCGAGGCCGGGCACGTGGCAATGATGGAGTACCCGGAGACGGTCGCCCAGGCGGTCCGGGAATTGGTGGAAGACGACGGCGGGAGCTGATCCGGGGCGTGGGACGACACAGCCGAAGGGGCGCCGAGGCCAACGGCCCGGCGGGCGAGGCCGCACCGGCCCCGGTCGGTGCATCGGAGGCGGGCTCCGGTATTGGGCGCCGCAGGCGGGCGCCGGAACCGGCGCCCTCCGGGCGTGACGGACAGCGGCAGCCCGACGCGGCTCCGGACACCCCGTTCCAGGGCGTTCCGCAGGTGCGAGGCGGCCACCCCGAGCAGCGTGAACCGGGCGGCGGCTGGGGCACCGGCCCGCAGCCGCGCTACGGCCCCGGCGAGCCCCCGAGGTTCGCGCGGCCCGCCGACCCGGCCCGGCAGCAGACACGTACGAAAGGCCCTAGAAGACCGGCACGCCGTCCCGCGTCAGACGCCAGCCGACCGTCGCGAACTCCGCCGGATCGACCTCACCCTTCGCCGTCACCCACGCGATGATCGTGTTCCGGATCTCGTCCGAGTTCGCCCACACCTGCTGCGCACCCGGAACGTGCGGGAAGTTGCCGCCGCCGCTCGCCCGGTAGTTGTTCACCGCCAGCACGAACTTCGCCGCCGGGTCGATCGCCGCGCCTTCGAACGAGAGCTCGACGATCCGAGAGCCCGCGGGCTTCGCGATGTCGATGTCGTACGTCACGCCCGACAGTGCGTCGTAGTTGTAGTCCGGCGTGTTGTTCGCGTTCGTCAGCTTCGCGGTGTCCACCGCTCCACCCGCCGCCGTCTGCACGTAGTACCGCGCCGAGAACTCCAGGTAGTCCTTCACCTGAGCACCCGTGACGACCCGGGCCTCCAGCGTGTTCTCGAACGGGTACAGACCCGCCGCGTCCTTGATCGTGACGTTGCCCGCCGGGATCGAGGCCGTACGCGAGAAGCAGGACGCCTGCGACAGCACCGGCAGCGACGCGAACTCCCCGCCCGCCAGCGCCGCCTTCACCGTCTCCGCCTGGACGTGGTTGATCAGGTCGATGATCGGCTCGTCCTTCCACGGCGCGCTCGCCGTGGTCATCGCCGAGACCGAGGTGCCGATGACCTGGTTCACATAGGCCACCACCTTCGTGTGCTCGTCCTTCAGGAGCCGTGTGATCTTCTTGTCCTCGGCCACCGTGTTGGAGTTCAGCACCTGGGCGGCGACCTTCTCGACCGTCCAGCGGCCCTTCGCCCACACCAGGTCGAAGTCGAACAGCGTCAGACGCTGACCCCACTTCGCCGGCTCCGAGAGAACGACCTGCTTGCCCGTCTCCTTGTTCGTCACGAAGTACTCGGGGATCTCCGAGTGCGCGTGACCCACCAGGATCGCGTCGATCCCCGGCACCTGCTCCGCCACCAGACCGGCCGCGTTCTCCACGTACGGGATCTGGTCACCGTAACTGGACGTGCCCGACGTACCCGAGTGCGCCGACACGATCACGACGTCCGCACCCATCGAACGCAGCTTCGGCACCCAGTGGGCCGCCTGCTCCTCCAGGCCCGGGAACACCATCTTCCCGCTCACGTTCGCCTTGTCCCAGATCGCGATCCCCGGGTTCGTCAGACCCAGGATCGCCACCCGGACGTCCTTGCCGTGCGGCGTGCGCACACGCTTGATCACGTACGGGGCGAACGCCGGCTTCAGCGTCTTCGCGTCCAGCGCGTTCGCACCGAGCAGCGGGAAGTCCAACTGCTCCTCGAACTTGCGCAGCACGGGAATGCCGTAGTTGAACTCGTGATTTCCGAGCGCGGCCGCGTCGTAACCGATCGCGTTCATCGCCTGCGCCATCGGGTGCACCGGACCGCGCTTCGCGGTGATCGGGTCGATCTTCGCGTAGTAGTACGAAAGCTGGGTGCCCTGGATCGTGTCACCGGCGTCGATCAGCAGCGTGTTGCCACGCCCCCGCTCCTCGCGGATCTGGTCCACCAGTGTCGAGATCTTCGCCAGGCCGACATCGTTGTGCGCGGCGTCGTCGTATTCCTTGTCCGTGAAGTAGTCCCAGTTGAAGACGTTGCCGTGCATGTCCGTCGTCCCCATGACGGTGAACGAGTACCGCTTCTCGTGGCTCTCCCCGTGTCCGTGTCCGCGCCCACGGCTCGACGGCGCGGCGGCTTGGGCCTCTCCCGCGACAACTCCGCCGGCCAGTGCGACACCCGCACCCGCGGCTGCCGAACGGCCCAGAAACGTCCTGCGGTTCAACGGCATCTCTCGTTACTCCTCGTTCAATCGGACGACGTGTGAGTCCGGCGCCGGGCCGGCTCGCTCCACGTTCATGACGCGCGTAGATTCTGACGCAGTCGGCGCATGCAGAACACCCTGTTCACATTTCGATCTGGTGACCGTCTGCGCACGAACGGCTGTCCCTGACGGAACATCCGGTCGATTTTTCAGCTGCCGAAAGGCGCCGTGAGTTCTTCGGAAGCCCTGTCGGCCGCTCCGGAGTCGCTCATCGGAGCGGCCTCCCGCGCAATTCAACACCTGTCAACATCCCTTAACCGAAAGGATGTTGGACGGTCATACGGAGCCAATTGCCTACCCGTAGGTAAGGTCTAGTCTCGAAACATGCGCCGAGCGAAAATCGTCTGCACCCTGGGCCCCGCGACCGACTCGTACGACCAGATCAAAGCCCTGGTCGAAGCCGGAATGGACGTCGCCCGCTTCAATCTCAGCCACGGAAGTTACGCAGAGCACGAACAGCGGTACCACCACGTCCGCAAAGCTTCCGAGGAGACCGGCCGCAGCGTCGGCATCCTCGCCGACCTCCAAGGCCCGAAGATCCGCCTCGGGCGTTTCCGTGAAGGCCCCGTACTCCTTGAACGCGGAGACACCTTCACCATCACCGTCGAGCCCCTCGCCGACGGCGACAAGAACATCTGCGGCACCACCTACGACGGCCTCGCCGCCGACGTCACTCCCGGCGAGCGCATCCTCGTCGACGACGGCCGTGTCGCGCTCCAGGTCGCCTCGGTGGACGGCCCCCGGGTACGGACCACCGTCCTCGAAGGGGGAGTGGTCTCCGACCACAAGGGGCTCAACCTCCCCGGCGTCGCCGTCTCCGTCCCCGCCCTCTCCGAGAAGGACATCGACGACCTCCGCTGGGCCCTGCGCATCGGCGCCGACGTCATCGCCCTCTCCTTCGTGCGCAGCGGAAAGGACATCGTCGACGTCCACCGCGTCATGACCGAGGAAGGCCGCCGCCTCCCTGTCATCGCCAAGGTCGAGAAGCCCCAGGCCGTCGAGAACATCGACGACATCGTCGCCGCCTTCGACGGCATCATGGTCGCCCGCGGCGACCTCGGCGTCGAAATGCCCCTGGAACAGGTGCCGATCGTCCAGAAGCGTGCCGTCAAACTGGCCAAGCGCAACGCCAAGCCCGTCATCGTCGCCACCCAGATGCTCGACTCGATGATCGACAACTCCCGTCCCACCCGGGCAGAGGCCTCCGACGTCGCCAACGCGATCATCGACGGCACCGACGCGGTGATGCTCTCCGGCGAGACCAGTGTCGGAAAGCACCCCGTCGAGACCGTGCGCACCATGTCCCGCATCGTCGAAGCCGCCGAGGAGGACCTCCTCGCGGCCGGCCTCCCGCCGCTCACCGACCGCAGCAAGCCCCGTACCCAGGGTGGTGCCGTCGCCCGCGCCGCGGCCGAGATGGGCGACTTCCTCGGCGCGAAGTTCCTCGTGGCGTTCACCCAGAGCGGCGACACCGCCAAGCGGCTCTCCCGCTACCGCTCGCCCATCCCGCTCCTGGCCTTCACTCCCGACGCCGCCACCCGTGCCCAGCTCAACCTGACCTGGGGCGTGGAGACCTTCCTCGGCCCGCACGTCGAGTCCACCGACGCGATGGTCGCCCAGGTCGACGAGGAACTCCTGCGGATCGGCCGCTGCGAGAAGGGCGACGTCATCGTCATCACGGCCGGTTCCCCGCCCGGCGTCGCGGGCTCCACCAACCTGGTCCGGGTGCACCACGTCGGCGAGGACGACAGCCCGAAGTAGTCCGCTTTCGGTCTCAGTGTTTCGGCCCGACGTGTGCGTCCATGAGCGCGACGGACGCCCGTCGGGCGACGGAGACGTTGTACCGCCGCCCCGACCGCGTGCAGTGCTTCCACTCCACTCCGAGCACGTCCAGCGTGTCCGTGTAGAGCCGCCGGATGTCGTCCGAGACGTTGGTGAACCAGTACCTCGGATACTCGTACCGCTTCCGTACCCCGCCGACGGTCCGGGTCGTCCAGTTCGTGGCGCGACAGCCGTCGGAGTGGACGAGCCCGCGCACGAACTCCCAGGGGTGCGCGGCGACGATCTCCCGCTGCCAGGGTTCGAGGACGATACGGCGCTCGTGCTTCTTGCCGGGGCCGTGCTGGGGGAAGAGGCAGGGCCAGTGCTTGCTGTACGAGGTGACGTACTGGCATCCGGCGGCCCGTACCCGCATGACCTTGTTCGCTGGGCGGACTTGCCGTACGGCCTCGGCGCAGGCGTCGATGAGCCCCGGCCAGGCGTCGGCGCACGCGATGCGCAGGGCGTACACCCCGCGCCGTGCCGCGCTGAGGCAGCCGTCCCCGAGGTAGAGGCCGAGCAGATAGGCGTACGTGGCGGAGGGCTCGACCGCGGCGGGTGCGGGGGCGCACCGGGGGCAGGGCTCCGCACGAGAGGGTTCGAGCGGTTCGAGGCGGGTCCGCCAGGAGCGGATGGCGGAGCGTGAGACGCCGGTGAGCCTGCTCACGGAACTGAGGCTGTGGCCCTGTGCCACCAGCGTCAGGGCCTGCTCGCGGACTGCCGCGGCGTACATGGGGACGAGTTTTGCCGGAAGATCACGGAACGGGCGCGGGAGCGCTGATTCATACTCAGATCAAGTGAAGTTCAGCGAATGTGCGCGCGCCTTCGAAACGAAGGAAAAGTACCCCGAGTCGGACTCGAACCGACACTGTATGGGTTTTGAATCCATTGTCTCTAACCAATTGGACTACCGGGGCTCGCAGAATCGAAGGTTAATGTCGACCCGCTGATGATCCACCATACCGCAGCTAGGTAGGCTCTTGGGAGCAGTACCCCTGTCCTTACCGAGGAGCCCCCGTGACCACGCCCGAGTCGCCCGAGCCCGCAGACGCCGTCGACGACGACAAGTCGCACGTTCCGCCGCTGACGACCCGCGTCGTCATCGCCGAGGACGAAGCGCTCATCCGTCTGGATCTCAAGGAGATGCTGGAGGAAGAGGGGTACGCGGTCGTCGGTGAGGCCGGAGACGGCCAGCAGGCCATCGAGCTGGCCCGGGAGCACCGGCCCGACCTGGTCATCCTGGACGTCAAGATGCCGGTGCTCGACGGCATCTCCGCCGCGGAGAAGATCTCCGAGGAGTCCATCGCCCCGGTCCTCATGCTCACCGCGTTCTCGCAGCGCGACCTCGTGGAGCGGGCCCGTGACGCCGGCGCGATGGCGTACCTCGTGAAGCCCTTCAGCAAGAGCGACGTGGTGCCCGCGATCGAGATGGCGGTCTCCCGTTTCGCCGAGCTGCGCGCGCTGGAGAACGAGGTCGCGGATCTGGCCCAGCGGCTGGAGACCCGCAAGCTGGTCGACCGCGCGAAGAGCATCCTGCAGACCGACTACGGCCTCTCCGAGCCGGCCGCGTTCCGCTGGATCCAGAAGACCTCGATGGACCGGCGGCTGTCCATGCAGCAGCTGGCCGAGGCGCTGATCGCGGATGCCGAGGAGAAGAAGAAGGCGGCCGAATAACGGCTCCGCCCTTCCCGTTCCACATGCCGCAGGGCCCGCACCCCGAGCGATCGGGGTCCACGAGGGCAGGACCGGTTTCCTCAACATCACCGCCAAGAAGGTGCTGCCGGGCCGGTACCCGGTCGAGCTCGGCCACACCGTGCCCGCTCCGGAGACCGGGAGCGACGGGGCGCTGCGGACCGCGATGGACCAGCTGGTGGCCGCCCTGCGGTTCGGCACGGGCATCCTGCACGCGGAGTGGGTCCTCACCCGGGGGCGCCCGCACCTCATCGAGTGCGCCGGGCGGCTGCCGGGCGACCGCATCCACACCCTGATCGACCTCGCCTACGGCGGCGACGGCATCCTCCGCGACCTCTTCTCGCTCATGGCGGGCGGGGGCCCGGTGCCCGCGCGGCCCGCGCTGCGGGGTGCCGCCGTCGCCTTCCTGCCGCTGCCGGCCGCGCCCTGCGAGGACGCCGTGGTCACCGCCGTCACCGGCGCCGACCGGGCGGGCGCCCTGCCCGGAGTGGAGGAGCTCGTGGTCGCCGTCGCGCCCGGCGCGGCCGTCGGCGCGGTCACCAACTCGTGGCAGCGCGCCGGGTACGCCATCGCGACCGGCACCGGACCCGCCGAGGCGGCCCGTACCGCCGAGAAGGCCGCCGCGCTGGTCACCCTCACGGCCGGGCCCCGGCCGCACGGGGGCGAGTGACCGGTGGCCACCCCCGAGACGCCCGAGACTTCCGAAGCGACTGCCCGCCGCCGCATCACCCTGCGGGACTACCTCCCCGGCACCCGGGCCGGGCGGGTCTTCGCCCTCTCCACCCTGATCAGCGCCTTCGGTACGGGGCTCTTCCTGGCCGGGTCGACCGTGTTCTTCGTGCGCGAGGCCGGTCTCACCAAGGTGGAGCTGGGCGCGGGGCTCGGCATCGCCGCGTTCGCCGGGCTCGCCGCCACCGTGCCGATCGGCGCCCTCGCCGACCGCCTCGGCGCGCAGCCCACCCTCATCGGCGCGCTGCTCTGGCGGGCCCTGTGCTTCGTGGTCCTCGCCTTCGTCCAGGGGCCGCTGGCCTTCACCGTGGTCGCCTCGTGCCAGGCGGCGGCGCAGAACGCCACCGGGCCCGTCACCCAGGCGCTCATCGGCAGCGTCACCGAGGAGAGCGACCGGACCCGCACCATGGCGGTGGTGCGGACCGTGCGCAACATCGGCTTCTCGCTGGGCGCGCTCGCCGCCACCCCGCTGCTGCTCGCCGACGGCCACTGGCTCAGCCGGTCCATCCTGATCGGCAACGCGGCCGCGTTCGTCGTCTCCGCCCTGCTGCTCGTCGGTCTGCGCACCCCCCGCCCGGTCAAGGCCGCCGCCTTCCGCAATCCGCTGGCGGCCGTCCGCGCCTTCGGCGACTGGCGCTACCTCTGCCTGACGGCCGTCAACTCCGGTCTGACGCTGCACATGACGCTGCTCGCCATCGGGCTGCCGCTCTGGGTCACCGAACACGACGGCGCCCCCGACGCGCTCGTACCGGCCCTCATCCTCGTCAACACCGCGCTGGCCGTGCTGCTCCAAGTCCCCTTCGCCCGCGACGTGTCCGGGGCCCGCGCGGGTGCCGGCGCGCTGCGCCGGGCCGGTCTCGCGCTCGCGGGGTGCGCCGCCCTGCTCGCCGTACCGGTCGACGCGCCGCCCGTCCTGGCGGTGATGGCGGTGCTGCTGGCGTGCGCGCTGCTGACCGGCGGGGAGCTGTGGCAGGCGGCGGGCGGCTGGGAACTCAGTTACGCCTACGCCCCCGAGGAGCGGAAGAACGTCTACCTCGCGGTCTTCAGTCTCGGCACCTCCGTGCAGGACATGGTCGGCCCCCTGCTGATCACCGGTGTGGTGCTGGCCCTCGGCGGGCCGGGCTGGCTGCTGCTCGCCGCGTTCTTCGCCGGGCTCGCCGTGCTGGCGGGCGTCACCGTACCCCTGCTGGAGCGGCGGCCCGCCGCCCCGGACTCTCCCGTCCCCTCCACGACAGGATGACGATCACCATGAATCCGGCCGGCCTCACGGTGCTCGGTGCCGACGCGCCCTCGCTGCTCGACGACTGGGACCGGCTCGCCGCCGCCGGTTCGTTCTACACGGGCGCCCCCTGGCTGGAGTTCAGCGACACCGACAAGATCGCCGAGGCCCGCTACCTGGTGGCGCGTACGCCCCGGGGCCCGGTCGCCGCGCTCACCGCCCACTGGTCACCGAGGGAGAACAACGAGCGGTACGTCCCGGCCGAGGTGCTGCCGTCCGTGCTCCCGGCGACCGCCCCGGGCGCCCTCCTCCTCGGCGGCCGGCGCGGCTATCTGTCCGGCCCCGCGCTGGACCCGTCGGCCGGCGCCCGGGAATCGGGCGAGGCGCTGGGGGCGCTCCTCGACGCGGCGGCGGCCTGGCGGCCCGAGGCGGGCGGGCGGTGGTGGTGGCCCTACCTCACCACCCGGGACGCCACGACCGTCCGCACGGCACTCGCCGCGTCCGGCACCGCACCGGTGGTGGGCACCCATCTGCTCGGCGCCGACTGCGCGATCGAGGTGACCGAGGGCGGTCTGGACGCCCATGTGGCGGGGCTGGCGACCAAGCAGCGCCGCACCAACGCCCGTCGTGAACTGCGGGCGTTCGAGGAGAGCGGGCTGCGGGTCGTCCGCACCACACTGGCCCCGCACACCGACGTGCTCGGCCCGCTCCTCGCCAACGTCCAGCAGCGGTACGGGCACGCGCACGGCCCGGAGCAGATGACCTCGCTGCTGCGCAGGCAGGCCGACCGCCTTGAGGACGACTCGGTGGTCTTCCTCGCCCTCGCGCCCGGCGACGGACTCCCGGTCGGCTTCTGCCTCGCCTACCGCCATGGACGCCAACTGGCCGTTCGCGTGGTCGGGTTCGACTACGACCGACTGCCGGGAGCGGCGGAGTACGCCCAACTCGCGGTCTACGAACCGCTGCGCTACTGCCACGAGCACGGGCTGACCCGCCTGGAGCTCGGCATGGAGTCGTACGAGGCCAAATGCCGCCGGGGCGCGAGCGCGCGGCCCCTGTGGGCGCTGGCCCCGGGGCCGGGTCAGGACGGGAATGGCGATCCTGGAGAACCACCAGCTCGCGGACGGTTCCGTGCGCGTGCCCGAGATGCTCCGTCC
>NZ_JBSFVR010000229.1:0-12092 GCF_053592415.1 Streptomyces sp. NPDC002690
ACTCGCCGCTCTCGCCGCCCGCCGGGCGGGGACGGACGTCCGCAAGCCCACCCTCTGGCTGCGCGGTGCCGACCTGCTGGCGGGCGACCTCTCGGCACGATCCGGCGGAGTCGGAGCGACCAGGGCGTTCCGTCCGACGGTCCTCCCGCCGTACATCCTCCGGTCCCTCCGAACGGTCGTGAGCCACCTCGCCGCACGGAAGAAATAGGTGTTTGTCCGTCGCGCGGTGCCGGTAACCGAGTTTTTATGGCCCGGGACTCACACAGCCCGAGGTCAACGGCTAGCCTCGACACACTTGACGGCGACAGTCCGAGGACAAACATGCAGCTCCACCTCAACCATCCACCGGAGCCTCACAGCGCGCCCCGGCTGGCGGCCGCCATCGTCGAGGCCGCCGCGGACATCAGCGAGGTCGAACTGGACTACAGCCCCGGCAGCATCGACGTGGTCGAGGACATCATCGACGGCTTCCGGACCGACGGCGTCACCGGCGAGGAAATGGCCGAGTCCCTGGTGAGCTTCGGCTGCTACGTGGGCGAGATACTCCTCCGTCACGCCGGCGGAAGCTGGCACGCCGCCGCCGGGGCTTCTTCCGTCTCCCCTCTCGCCGTGCGCCTGCCCGACGGGAGGGAACACCACCCGATCGACTGGGTCTTCCAGCGTCTGGAGCGGGGCGCCGGGACAAGCGTCCGCGACCTGTACGTACGGGCCGTCGCCGGCGGCACGCCGACGGCCGACCGTGCGCATGGCTGAGCCGCACGGCACTCCGCACGACCAAGAGACACCCCGCATCCCCGCGGACGACGGGTTCCTGGCGGGCCGGACGGCCGAGCGGCACCTGGTGGCGGAGCTGTTCTCCGACTCGCCGGGCGGCGGCCGGGTGCTGCGGGTGAGCGGCGACACCGGCACGGGCAAGAGCGCCCTCCTGCGGTTCGCCTCCGCCGAGGCGGCGCGGCGGGGTTTCTCCGTACTGACGTCCTCCTCGGCACCGGCCGAACGGGAACTGCGGTACGCGGCGCTGCACCGGCTCCTCCACCCCCGCCTGCCCGAACTCGGCCGGTTGCCGGACGAGGCGCGTTCCCTCCTCCGCTCGGCGTTCGGCGGGAGTGGTGAGGCCCCGGCGCCGGACCGGATGGCCAAGGCCGCGCTGACGCTGCTGACCGCGGCGCCGGAGCCGGTCCTGCTGTGCGTGGACGACCTCGACCGGCTCGACACCGCCAGCCAGGACACCCTGCGCCTCCTGGCCCGGCTGGCGGGCGGAACCCGGATCAGCCTCGCCGTGGCCGAGCGGGAGGCTCCTGCCGCCCCCCTCGCCCCGGACGAACTCGGCGTCGCCCTTGGACCGCTGGGCCCGGACGAGTCCCGCGACCTCGTCCGGCGTTGCGGCCGGGCGAAGACGTACGCCGAAGAGGAGCTGGTGCTCGCGGTCGCCGGGGGCAACCCCCTCGCCATCACCGAACTGGCCCTCGATGGCCGCGCGCTCGGTGACGCCGCCGGTTTCGGCATGCTGCCGGCGACGCCCCGGCTGGCCGAGGCGTACGCCCGTGACCTGGAGGGGTTGTCGTCGGCGGCGCGCGAGGTGCTGCTCACCGCGGCGCTGAGCGGCTCGTCACTCACACGGGACGTGCTGGGCGCCGGTGCGCGTCTGCTGGGCAGCGACACGGCGGCCCTGGCCGGACTGAAGGAGGCACGAGCACGGTCACTGATCGTCGAGAGCGGCGAGCACCTGCTCTTCCCCCGACCGCTGGTCCGGGTGGCGGTGCTGCGACTGGAGTCGACCGCACGACGGATGAGTGCGCACGCGGCGCTCGGCCGGAGCATCACGAGTCCGTCGCACGCCGCCTGGCACGCGGCGCAGTGCGCGGTCGCCGGCGACGAGGAACTGGCCGAGAAGCTGGAGAGACTGGCGGACGGCCCGCAACCGGGGACGGCGGTGCTGTCGGCGCTGGCCGCGCTCGACCTGGCGGCCCGGCTCACCCCGGAACCCGGGCGTCGCGCGAACCGCTCGCTGCGCGCCGCCGAACTGGCCTGCCACCACGGTCTGCCGGAACAGGCCCTCCAGCAGGCCCGGGGCATCGCCACGGCCGACCTCGGGCCGCTGGGCCGCGCCCAGTTGCTGTGGCTGCACGACCTGCTGTCGGGGAACTCCACGGGCGGCCGGGAACGCATCGCTGAACTCTGCGCGGCGGCGCGCACCGTCGCCGCCGCCGGCCACCCGGCTCTCGCGCAGAAGCTGTTGCACGCCGCGGCCGGCCGATGCTGGTGGCAACGGGCGAGGCCGGCCGAACGCGACATGGTGGTACGGGCCGTGCGCGAGCTGCGGCCCCGGCCGTGGGACGCCCGAGACCTCGCCGTCATGGCGCTGACCGATCCGCTGTCCACGAGCCGTGAACCCCTGCCCGCCCCGTCGGCGTCGTCCGGCGCCGAGGACCGGATGCTGCTCGGGCAGGTCGCGCACCTCACCGGAGATCTCGTCCGCGCGGCGCCGTTGCTGGAGGAGGCCGAGAGGGCGGCCCGGGCCGACGGGCGGCACGGACGGCTGGCCCGCATACTCGTGGCCCGGGCGCTGGGCGAGATCTGGCTGAGCACCCGGTGGCGGACCGCCCGCACCCTCGCCGAGGAGGGCAGGGCCGTCGCGGAGCGAACGGGCCAGGAGGAATGGGCGGCACGCGCAGCGGGCGTACAGGGCGTCATCGACGCGCTGCAGGGCCGGCACGACAAGGCGCTCGCACGTGCCGCGGAGGTGGAGAAGGCCTCTCTGCGGCTCGGCCAGAGCGGGCAACTGGGTCTGCCGGCCCTCACGCGCGCCCTCGCCTCCTCCGACACCGGTCGCTACGCCGAGGGGTACGCCCAGTTGCGCGGACTGTTCACCGAGCACACGACGCCCTACGCCTTCGAGCAGTTCTGGGGGCTCGCCTTCCTGGTCGAGGCCGCGCTCCCGGCGCGCCAGACGGCCGACGCCGCGGCCGTCGTGGCACATGTCGAGAGGCAGACCCAAAACGGCGGGGCGCCGCTGCTGCGTCGGGTGCTGACCTACTCCCACGCGGCCCTGGCGCCCGACACGGAGGCCGAGGCGTGCTGGGGACGGGCCCTGGACGACGAGGCCGAGCAGTGGCCGCTGCTCCACGCGATGTCCCTGTTCGGCTACGGCGCTTGGCTCAGACGCTGTCGGCGCGTCGTCGACTCGCGCGGGCCGCTCGCCATGGCCGAGTCGGTCTTCCGCGAACTCGGCTGTACGTCCCGCGCGGGACTGACCGCCGCGGAACTGGCGGCGGCCGGCCGGCCGGAGACCGAACCGGCCGAGGACGGTGCCCGCGGTGTGCTGACTCCGCGGGAACTCACCATCGCCCGGCTGGCTGCCCGGGGCCTGTCGAACCGGGCCATCGGAGAGCAACTGCGGCTCTCCTCACGGACCGTGGCCGTACACCTCTACAAGATCTTCCCCAAGCTGGACGTGACCTCCCGCGGACAGCTCGCCCGGCGCATCGGCGACGAGTGACGGTCGGTCCGCACGACGGACGCCGACGCCGGTGTTCCGCCCCACGTCACCGGGCGGCGGGTGGCCGCTCGTCCGGCTGCTGACGGGCGCACGTCGAGGTCACCGGACGGATACCAGCGCGTCGGTCAGCTGGGTCCGCGCGGTCACACCCAGGCGGGGGAAGATGCGATAGAGGTAGGACCCGATGGTGCGGTGCGAGAGGCCGAGCTCCGCGCCGATCTGACGGTTCGACATGCCCAGGGCGGCGAGCCGGGCGATCCGCAGCTCCTGCGGGCCCAGGAGTTCCTCCGTCCGCCCCTCCCCCGCCGCGGGCGCACCGCTGTCCGCCCGTCCTCCGGATGCCCTGAGTTCCTCGGTGATCCGGGCGATCCTCGCTTCGGCGCCCGCCGAACGGAAGATGGCCGCCGCCTGCCGCAGTGCGACCCGGAAGTCGGCGACCTCGTTCCTGCGGCGCAGCAGACGCGCGTGCGCCAGGCGCAGCGACGCCTGCAGGAAGGGGCAGTTCGAGAGGTCCGACGCGGAGGCGTCCGCGAGGCGGGCTTCCGTGTCCCCGTCGTCACCGGCCAGAACGGCCCGTGCGACGGCCAGCCCCGCCGCGGCGAGCGGCGGGTGCTCCGCACCCGTACGGGCTTGGAACGCGCGCAGTGCCGCACGTGCCTCCTCGCCGGTGTGCACCGCGTCCGCGGCCTGGGCGAAGGGGACGAGCGCGAACAGAGCGGCCGTTGGAGGCTGCGGTTCGGCGAGGAGGGCGGAGAGCGTCGCGAAGCCCGCGGCGAAGTCGCCGCCCTCCACCTGGGCCCACCCGGTGCACAGGGCGACGAGGTCGTCGACCGTGCGCACGGAGCGGCGCGCGGACTCCCGCTCATGGTCACCGACGGGCCGCACCGTACCGGTACGCATTCCCCGCACGAGGTCGCCCATGAGGCAGGCGGCCACCGTATGGTCCCCGTGCCCGTGCTCCGTGCCGAGCGCGGCGCATTCACGGAACGTCCGCTCGGCCTGTCCCCAGTCGCCGGTGAGTACGTGGCACAGGCCCTGCTGGAGCAGTACCCACGGCAGGCGGTCGGTGCGGCCGTGGAGGCGGTGCCGGCCCTCGGCCCGCCGGTGCAGGTCCAGGGCGCGGAGTGGATCGCCCGCCATCCAGGCGGCCTCGCCCAGATGCTCCAGGACGTGCACCGGCACGTCTTCGGACGGCCGTGGGGCGGATACGCGCCGGGCGACGGTCGCGGCGCGGTGGGGTGCGGCGACCGTGGCCACGGCGTACGGCGGACCCGGGGCGTCCGCCCGGTCGGACGCCTTGTCGGGAGAGGCGAGCAGCGCTTCCGAGCGCTCGGCGTCGTCGGCGACCGAGGGGGCCGAGGGGGCCGAGGGGGCCGAGAGCCGGGCCAGTTCCAGGGCGTCCTCCTGGCCCCGGGTCCCCGCCGGTGCGGGCCAGTCGGCCGGGACCCGCCACGGGGCCGTGTCACGGCGCAGGACGAGAGCCTCGGCGTAGAGCGTGCCCGGCGGGGTGAGGGGGAAGCGGAGCGCCCGGTACGCCATCGCGCGGGCCGTACGCTCCCGGCCGAGGCTCTGGGCGAGCTGGGCGGCGAGCAGGGCACAGCGTCCCCGGTCCTCGGGGACCTCGTGCAGGTCGGCCGCCCGGGAGAGAAGGCGGACCGCGAGCATCGGCTCGTCCCCTTCCAGCGCCCGGCGGTGTACGGCGTGGAGCCGGTGGGCCAGTTGTGCGTCGGTGCCCCGCACGGCCTGCGACAGGTGCCAGAGCATCCGTACGGGGTCCTGCTCGGACACCGCCGACAGGGCGGCGTGGGCGGCACGGACGCGACGCGGGCCGGTTCTGTGGGTCACGGCTCCCGGCATGGCGGGGTGGGTGAACCGGAACCTTGTGCCGTCACACTCCGCCAGACCTTCGTGTTCCGCAGGTTCCACGACGGAGAACCCCAGTTCCTCACCCGTCAGCCGGGAGGCCGCCGACAGCAGGCGGGGCAGCTCGCCCGCCGGATGGAGTGCCGCCACGAGCAGCAGATCGCGGGTGGCCGACGGCAGCCGGGCCACGCTCGGGGCCAGCGCCGCGACCAGCCGGTCGGAGGAAGGGGGGACCCAGGGCAGGGGGTCGGCCGTGCGGGTGGGGAGTTCGAGGAGTGCGAGGGGGTTGCCGGCGGCGGCGGCCAGCAGTTCGACTTCGGCTTGCCGGCCGTCGACGGCTCGTCTCCGGTGCAGAAGAGAAAGGGACTGGGCCGCCGTCAGCGGTGCGACCGTCCTCGTCGGCACGCCGGTCAGTGGCGCCAGACGCCGGGGGTGCGGACGCGACGCGATCAGCACGGCGGGTGCCTGTCCGCCGGCCCGCCGCGCGACGAAGGACAGCACCTCTCTGCTGGCCGTGTCCAGGGCGTCCCAGTCGTCGACGGCCAGCAGGAGCGGCTGTACCCGTCCGGCCCGCTCCATGTGGTCGAGCACGGCGTACGGCAGCCGGTCCCGCTCGGCCCGCGCGGAAATCCCGTGGCCGGGTGGCACCGGGCTCCGCGACGACCCGATGTGCGCGACGTCGCACCGGTGCTCCCGCAACCCGTCGAGGAGTTGGTCGACCCCGGAGAACGCCGACAGGTCGTCTCCCCGCCGTCCGGCGCACCGCAGCACGCGCAGACCGGCGGTGACCGCCATCTCCACCGCCGCGTCGAGCAGCTCCGACTTGCCCACTCCCGCGCCGGCACTCAGCACCCGCGCCGCTCCGGGTGTCCGGGCCTCGTGCACGAATTCCCGCAACTCTCGCAACTCCTGCTCGCGTCCGACCAGGCGGGGGGCGCAGGGCCGGTCCCGGACGAGGAGCGTCGCCGGCGGCTTGGTCCTGCGGCCCTCCTGCTCCACGACGGCGAGAGAGGCGCCCTCGATCCACGTGCTCATGGGTGACCTCCGTTCGGGGCGCGGAAGGTTCCCCACCGGCATGGGGATGGCGTTCTCCTGCACCGCTCTCATCCCACCGGACCCGGGTCCGGTGGGCCAGGCAGTTCACATGCAGTTTGACCGTGCGTGCCGCCGAGGCGCGGGCACGCGGCGCATCTGGGCCGAGGACCGGACCGTGCCCGTATACGCCGGCGACGGCAGACGGCAGACGGCAGACGGCAGACGGCAGACGGCGTCAACGCCGGACGGCGGCCAGGAGATCGCGCATGTCCTTGATCATCGCCGGCCAGAAGTCGGATTGTTCGGGCAGGGCGGGCTCGTCGTCGAAGCCCTCGTACCTACCGTCGCCCTTGTAGTAGTGGCTCACGGAAAGCGTCAGGGAGAGGACAGCGGCACCGTCGAGGACTCGGAGTTCACTGTGGCCCGCGTCCTCGGCGATCATGAAGGCCGCGTCTCCGAGGTCGGGGACCGGCTTCACCGCGTCCGTCGGGGCGATCCCCGCGTTCGTCACGCGCTGTTGCGCCTCGAACTCCTTCCCCGGGTCGGACTCCTTGTGCACCGCCACCGTGACGTCGACGCTGTGCACCGTGAACCAGGGCCCCGCCGGTTCCTCCTCACGACCGCCGCCCAGCGGTATCGCGCAGTGGACCTGGTCGAGGGCCGGATACTTCAACAACCCCGAGTCGACCACCCCGTCGGTCTCCGGCGGCGCGATGGAAGTACCGAGCGACGTCAGTCCGACCGACCGGCAGAAGCCGCCTGGGAGCCGAAACGCGGAAGCATCGGGCTTCTCGTCGCCCAGGCCGTACGAGAACACCGCGGCGGCCCAGACCGCCGAGGCGACCGCAGCGCCCGCGACAGCGCTCAACCAGGGCTTCAGGTCACGCCGTCGCGCGGGTCGTGGATCCTGGTGATCCAGGACGTCGAGGTTCTCCGACGGCTCGGCGTGCCCTCCTGGCTCAAGATCGTAGATCACCTTGACGCTCCCCGATTCGGTCAGACGTTGACGCGGCCGGCGTCCCCATGGCTTTTGGTCACCCACCGGCCCCGAAGACACATGACCGCTGAAATACGTGCCACTGCGCCGCCGTTCGCCGACTTCTTGCCGACCGATACGTGTGATTCGACGTGCAGTATGCCAGCCGGAGCGATACGCCGGAACCGAGGGCCGAGGCGCAGCTGCGGCGGCATGACTTCCCGCCGGCGAGGGCGATCCGCCGCGACCGAGCAGGACAATCACCCACTTGACCGGTGACTTCGACACGTGCCACGATCACGATCACCACTTCGACCGGTGATGACTCGTTGTATCGCCCGATGCCCGAGCCCGACTTCGACGGCGGGGCACGGCGCGGAATACTCCCCAAGGAGAACGCCTTGTCCGGAAACCGTCAGAAGCCGCTGACCACCGCGGCCGGAGCGCCCGTAACCGACAACCAGAACTCCCTGACCGCGGGCCCCCGGGGGCCGATGCTCCTGCAGGACGTCTGGTTCCTGGAGAAACTCGCGCACTTCGACCGTGAGGTCATTCCCGAACGCCGTATGCACGCCAAGGGATCGGGCGCCTTCGGCACGTTCACGGTGACACACGACATCACGCGGTACACCCGCGCGAACATCTTCTCCGAGGTCGGCAAGAAGACCGAGATGTTCGCCCGCTTCTCCACCGTCGCGGGCGAGCGCGGGGCCGCGGACGCCGAGCGCGACATCCGAGGATTCGCGCTGAAGTTCTACACGGAGGAGGGGAACTGGGACTTGGTCGGGAACAACACCCCGGTCTTCTTCTTCCGCGACCCGCTGAAGTTCCCGGACCTCAACCACGCGGTGAAGCGCGACCCGCGCACCAACCTGCGCGATCCCGAGAACAACTGGGACTTCTGGACCCATCTCCCCGAGGCACTGCACCAGATCACGATCGTCATGTCGGAACGCGGCATCCCGGCCTCGTACCGTCACATGCACGGTTTCGGCTCGCACACGTACAGCCTCGTCAACGCCGAGGGCGAGCGGTTCTGGGTGAAGTTCCACCATCGCACCCAACAGGGCATCAAGAACCTGAGCGACGACGAGGCGGCGGCTCTGATCGGCCGGGACCGCGAATCCCACCAGCGCGACCTGTTCGACGCGATCGAGAACGGCGACTTCCCGAAGTGGAAGCTGTTCATCCAGGTCATGCCGGAAGCCGACGCGGACGACTACCGATTCCACCCCTTCGACCTCACCAAGGTCTGGTCGAAGAAGGACTATCCCCTGATCGAGGTGGGCGAGTGGACGCTCGACCGCAATCCCGCCAACTACTTCGCCGACGTCGAACAGGCGGCCTTCACCCCGGCCAACGTCGTTCCGGGAATCGGCTTCTCCCCCGACCGGATGCTGCAGGGCCGACTCTTCTCCTACGGTGACGCCCAGCGCTACCGCCTGGGCGTGAACCACCACCAGATTCCGGTCAACGCTCCCCGGAACGCCGTGCACTCCTACCACCGCGACGGCACCATGCGTGTCGACGGCAACCAGGGATCGGCTCCTGGCATCGAGCCCAACTCGTACGGCCGCTGGCAGGAACAGCCGGCCTTCCGCGAGCCGGGCCAGGCGGTGGGCGCCTTCGCGGACCGGTTCGACTTCCGGGAGGACGACGACAACTACTTCGAACAGCCCGGCGACCTCTTCCGGCTGATGAGCCCCGCGCAGCGGCAGACCCTCTTCGAGAACACGGCTCGCGCCATCCGGGGCGCGTCACGGGAGACCGTCGAACGCCACATCGCCAACTGCGCCCAGGCCGACCCGGCATACGGTGAAGGGGTCCGCAGGGCCGTCGGGGCGCCGACCGCCGAGGACCGCGGAATCCGGCCGTCCGGGCCGGTGTCCGAATGACCCGCTCATGACGGGCGGGAGCGGCGGCCTGACCGCCGAGCAGACGGACCGCGTCGTGGACATCGCCATGGACCTCGCCAGAGAGGGCAGCACCGGCGAACTGGCGGACTTCGTCGGGCACGGGCTGCCCGTGGACGTGAGGGACCCGGGCGGCAACACGCTCCTCATGCTCGCCTCCTACCACGGTCACGCCGACACGGTCCGAGCCTTGCTCGCCCTCGGCGCCGACCCGGACCTGCGCAACCTCCGGGACCAGTCCCCCCTCGCCGGAGCACTGTTCAAGGGCGCGGACACGGTGGTGGTGATACTGCGGGAAGCCGGTGCCGATCCGGACGCGGGCACCCCCACGGCGCGCGCCGCCGCCGCCTTGTTCGGCCGTCAGCATCTGCTCCCGGACCGGTCGTGAACGCTTCGGTCTCCGCTGCTCCGCTCGCGTTCGTGGGCCGTGTCCGACCATTCGCAACGCACCGCACCGGACACCGCCCGCCCGAAGGGAGTTGTCAGACCCGGGCACAGCAGCGATTGGTAAACACATATCTTTCGGTGGCCACCCGCGCTGTCGTCCGCGGTCATGCCGCACACCTCAGCATGGAGGCGCTGCAAACCTGACGCCCGGCCAGTACAGTGCGGGGTACTCATCGAAGACTCCGGCGGCGAGAGCGGCCCGCTCTTCCCTCATGGCCGCAGGCGCGGGGCCGTGCCCGGCCGAGCCGTACGGCGGCCGCCGCGAGGGGACCTCGTGCGCCCTGCGTCTCGCCGCCCGCACTCCGCGCGCTCACCCTGGAGACAAGAACCATGACGACCCTGGACGAAGCCCCTCTGGAAGTCCTGGACGCCTACCGCACCTGCGAGTTCGCCACGCTCAGCCGGGACGGCACCCCCGCCGCTTGGCCCACCGCGGTGCGGCGTGGGGAAGACGGCACACTGCTGCTGACGACGTCGCTCGCCTTCGCGCAGAAGGCGCTCAACGTGCGCCGTGACGGACGCGTCGCTCTCCTCTTCTCGGACCCCACGGGCAGCGGGCTCACCGACGCGCCACAGATCCTGGTCACTGGCCGGGCCGAGTGTCCCGAGGAGGTCCGGAGCGGGCCCGAAGGTGCGGAGGACTATTGGCGGATGCTCTTCGAACGGCAGCCGCACAGCCGGTCGTACGTCTCCGCGCCCGCGCGGTGGACCATGGACTGGTACTACCTCCGGCTGCTGATCACCGTGACCCCCGAGCGGGTGACGGTCAGACCTCCCCTCGCCGTGCCCGGTGGTCCGCGGACCCCGGCACTGCCGAACACACTGGTGGGTGCCGAGCAGCTCAACGCCTACGCCAGTGCCGTGCTGGGAGCCCGTGACGCGTCCGGCGCACCTGTCCTCGCCCGTACCCGGCCCATGCCCGGGGAGGACGGCTATCTGCTGGAACTGCCCACTGACTGCGCCGCGGTACCGGGTCCGGCCTCCCTGCTCGTGCACCGGCACGACGACCGGATGAACAACATGCACAACGCCCTCGTCCGCGGACGGCTCGACGCCGCCGGCGACGGCCGCATGCTGCTCGTCCCGGAAAAGGTCGTGGAGCCGATGGGTACCGGCCGTGCCAGCGACGCGCTGGGACTTCTGCGCCGTACCAAGCGTTCCACCGGCCTCTACCTGGAACGGCGCGATCTGCCCCGGCCGAAGGTGCGTTGGGCCGAATTCCGTGAACTGGCCCGCCGTCGTTAGGACTCCTTCACCGGGGCGGTCCGGCGTACGTCACGGGACCGCACGGGGCGTGTCCTCCTCAGGGCTGTCCCGGGAGCTCCGCCGACGGGTCGCGGTGCTGTTCCCGACCGCCGGCCGTTTGACAGGTATCTCCAGGACAGGCGAGACACATATTCACCCGTCCGAGCGGCAGGAAACGTGTCACTTCCGGTTTACACTCACACGTATGATAAATCGTGAAAATGTCGCCCAGGCCGCCGCGGCATTCCAGGAAGCCACGGAGGCGCTCGCGAGTGTCCTGCCGAACGGCTTTCACCTGCGGGGCTCCGACGGCACCCTGCTGGCGGTCACCGGATCGCTGATACCCGCACTCAACGTGGTCATGAGCGTCTCCGACACGCCGGACACCATCGAGATCGGCCTGCTGTGCACGGAGGCCGGGCCTCAGGTCCAGGAGCTTCCCTGGAGCATCCGGCTCAGGGGCGAGGCGGACGAGGAACTCGTCGGCCTCGCCGCTTCCCACGGGCTCAACACCCTCGCCCACCAGCCCTTCATGCTGCTGTCGTTGGAGGACGGACGGGAGGTGTGGTCGTCCGGCGTGGAGTCCTCGGCCGTACGTCCGCTGCGGGAAGACGAGTACAAGACCTTCGCCACCGTGCTCGGCACCGCCTTCGGTGCGCCGCCGTTCGTCATCACGAGCCTGTACACGCCGCACGTCCTCAGCCGGCCCTTCGTCAAGGCGTACGTGGCCGAAGTGGACGGTGTGGCTGCCGCGGCCGGGCTCGCCATCCTCACCGAGCGGCACGTGGGCCTCGCCAACATCGGCACCCTGCCCGAGTACCGGGGGCGTGGTCTGGGCCGGGCGATCACCGAGGCGATACTGCGCGACGGCCGGGCGGCCGGGGCGCGCACGGCCTATCTCCACTCCAGCGACGAGGCGGTGTCCCTCTTCGAACGAGCCGGCTTCCGCACCGAGGAGTCGTGGGCCTCCTTCACGGCATGACGCCCAGCTCCCACCCGCGCGTCCCGTCCGTACCGGGGGACACAGAGGCAAGCCGGAGCGCCCGGCCCGCACGGGAATCCAGTTGCTCCGCGACATCGAAGCGGGCAAGGGCCGCCCCGGCGACCTCGACAA
>NZ_JBSFVR010000230.1:0-12062 GCF_053592415.1 Streptomyces sp. NPDC002690
CCCACCTCTTCCTGGTCCGCGCCGTTCTGGTCGCTCGCGGGGCCGGATGCCCCGCTCGCGGCCACGGCGAGCGGCCCGGCCGCGGCCGTACCCGCGTCCAGCCAGTAACGCCGGTGCTGGAAGGCGTACGTGGGAAGGTCCACGCGCTCCGCCTTGGCCGCCCGTCGGCCCTCGAACGCCGGGGACCAGTCCACCCGTACTCCGCGGGCGTGGACGACCGCGGCGGAGGTGAGGAAGCGGTCGAGTCCCCCGTGGTCCCGCCTCAGGGTCTCGGTGACCGCCACGTCGGCGCCGCCGGCCCCGTCCACGGTGTCCTGGATGCTGCCGGTGAGCACCGGATGCGGGCTCACCTCGATGAAGACCGTGTAGCGGTCGGCCAGCAAGTCCTCGACGACGGGGGCGAACCGCACCGTCCGGCGGATGTTGCGGTACCAGTACTCCGCGTCGAGTTCGCCGGGCCGGGCGAGCTGAGCGGTGACCGTGGACCAGAGAGGTATCCCGCCCTCGCGGGGCGTGACGAACGCCAGTCGTTCGAGGAGTTCGTCCTTCACCTCGTCGATCACCGGCGAGTGTCCGGCGACGGTGGCGGCCCGTATCCGTCGGGCGCGCTCGCCGCGTGCCTCGCACTCGGCGAGCAGCTCGTCGAGTGCCGCCTCGTCCCCGGCGACCACCGCGGCCGAGGGGCCGTTGACCGTCGCCACCGAGAGCCGTCCGGGCCAGGCCGCGATCCGGCGCTCGACCTCGGCGAGGGGCAGCGCCAGGGAGGCCATGCCGCCCTTCCCGACGAGGCCGGCCAGGACGAGGCTGCGCTCGACGACGATGCGGGCGGCGTCCTCCAGCGTGAGGATGCCCGCCACGCAGGCGGCGGCCACCTCGCCCTGGCTGTGCCCGACCACCGCGTCCGGCCGTACGCCGTAGGACTGCCACTGGGCGGCGAGCCCCACCAGCACCGCCCACAGGGCGGGTTGGGCCACGTCCACCCGGTCCAGGCCGGGTGCGCCCGGGACCTCCCGCAGGACGTCGAGGAGCGACCAGTCGACCAGCGGTTCCAGTGCGCGGGCGCACTCCTCGACGCGGGCGGCGAAGGCCGGTGCCGTGTCGAGCAGCCCCCGGGCCATTCCGGCCCACTGTGATCCGTGGCCGGGGAAGACGAAGACCGTACGGGTGCCCTCGGCCGTGGTTCCCCGGACGAGGTTCCCGGCGGGTTCGCCCTTCGCGAGGGCGCGCAGGCCCTCCGTGAGTCCGTCGCGGTCCTGGGCGACCACGACCGCCCGGTGGTCGAAGTGCGAGCGGTCGGCGAGGAGCGCGTGGGCGGTTTCGGCGGTCGGGGCGGAGTCCGGGCGGTCCAGCAGTTCCAGGAGGCGCGCGGCCTGGTCGGACACGGCCTGCGGGGTCCGGCCGGAGAGCGCCCAGGGCAACGGGGGGCCGGCCTCGGCCGGAGCGGGCTCCGGGAGGGCGACAACGTCCGCGGGTGTGTCCGCCGGGCCGGGCTGTTCGAGGATGACGTGCGCGTTGGTGCCGCTCACGCCGAAGGAGGAGACGCCCGCGCGCAGCGGCCGGGAGTCCGCCCGCCAGGGCCGCTCCTCGGTCAGGAGGCGTACCCCGCCCGTGGCCCAGTCCACGTCGGGCGAGGGGGCGTCGACGTGGAGCGTCCTGGGCAGCACGCCGTGGCGCATGGCCTGCACCATCTTGATGACCCCGGCCACTCCGGCGGCGGCTTGGGTGTGGCCGATGTTGGACTTGAGCGAGCCGAGCCAGAGCGGCCTGTCCTCGGGTCGCCCGGTGCCGTACGCGGCCACCAGCGCCTGGGCCTCGATGGGGTCGCCGAGGGTGGTTCCGGTGCCGTGGCCCTCCACCGCGTCGATGTCGTGCGGGGCGAGGCCCGCGGTGGCCAGTGCCTGGCGGATGACACGCTGCTGGGCGGGACCGTTCGGCGCGGTCAGCCCGTTCGACGCACCGTCCTGGTTCACCGCTGAGCCACGCACCACCGCGAGCACCCGGTGACCGAGGCGCCGCGCGTCCGACAACCGCTCCACCAGCAGCAGCCCGACCCCCTCCGCCCAGCTCGTGCCGTCCGCCGAGGCCGCGTAGGCCTTGACTCGGCCGTCGGGGGCGAACGCCCGGTGCCGGGAGGTGGCGACCATCCCGGACGGCGAGGCCATCACGGCGACCCCGCCGGCGAGCGCGAGGTCGCACTCCCCCGAGCGCAGTGCCTGCGCCGCGAGGTGGAGCGCCACCAGCGAGGAGGAGCACGCCGTGTCCACCGTGACCGCGGGACCCTCGAACCCGTACGTGTACGAGATGCGCCCCGAGGCCACGCTGGCCGCGCTGCCGTTGTGCAGGTACCCCTCCAACTCCGGGGGCAGTTCCCGCAGTCGGGAGGCGTAGTCGTTGTACATCACGCCGACGAAGACGCCTGTGCGGCTGCCGCGCAGCGAGTCCGGGGCGATCCCGGCCCGCTCGAAAGCCTCCCAGGACGACTCCAGCAGCAACCGCTGCTGCGGGTCCGTAGCCAGCGCCTCGCGCGGCGAGATGCCGAAGAAGCTCGCGTCGAACTCGGCGGCGTCGTGCAGGAATCCACCGTGCTGGGTGTAGGTGCGGCCCGGCTCGTCGGGGTCCGCGTCGAAGAGGTTCTCGTTGTCCCAGCCCCGGTCGCCGGGCCACGGGGTGATGGCGTCCCCGCCCTGGGAGACCAGGTCCCACAGGTCGTCGGGCGAGGCCACTCCGCCCGGCAGCCGGCAGCTCATGCCGACGATGACGACCGGGTCGTCCGCGTCGGCGGCCGGTGCGGTCACGGGGGCGGGGGCCGCCGGCCCCGGGTGGTCGCCGAGCAGTTCGGCGAGGAGGAAGCGCGCCAGCGACTGCGGGGTGGGATGGTCGAAGACCAGCGTGGGCGACAGCCGCAGACCGCTCGCCGCACCCAGCCGGTTGCGCAGGTCCACGGCGGTCAGCGAATCGAATCCGAGGTCCTTGAACGCCCGGCCCGAAGTGATCGAGTCGCGGTCGGCTCGCCCGAGCACGGTCGCCGCCTCCGCCCGGACCAGGTCGGCGAGGAGCTCCTCGCGTTCGGCCGCGCCGAGCGGGAGGAGCCGTGCCGCGAGGCTGGAACCCGACACTGCGGCGGCACGGCGGGCGACCGGCCTGCGGGTCCGCACGACGTCCCGCAGGACCGGCGGGATCTGCCCCGGTTCGGCGCCGTGCAGCAGGGCGACCGGTACGAGGAGCGCGTGATCCGCCGCTCCGGCCGCGTCGAGGAGCGCGAGGCCCTCGCGGGTGGTGAGGGCACGGGTCCCGTGGCGGGCGTTGCGCCGGTGGGCGGTGTCGTCCAGGTGGGCGGTCAGCTCGCCGCTCTCCTCCCAGAGGCCCCAGGCGAGGGACGTCCCGACCAGGCCGTGGGCCCTGCGGTACGCCACCAGGGCGTCGAGGAAGGTGTTGGCGGCGGCGTAGTTGCCCTGGCCGGGGACGCCGAGGACGCCCGCCGCGGAGGAGAACACCACGAACGCGGAGAGCGGGGCGTCCCGGGTGAGGGAGTGCAGGTTCCACGCCGCGTCGGCCTTGGGGCGCAGCACGGTGTCCAGCCGGCCGGGGGTGAGCGAGCCCACGACCCCGTCGTCCAGGGTCCCTGCCGCGTGCACGATCCCGGTGAGCGGATGGGCCGCCGGGATGCCGTCCAGTACGACCCGCAGGGCGTCCCGGTCGGCCGCGTCGGCGGCGGTGACCGTCACCTCCGCCCCGAGCGCGGTGAGTTCGGCGACGAACTCCGGGGCGCCCGGCGTGGCGGGGCCGCGTCGGCCGGTCAGCAGCAGATGCCGCACTCCGTGTTCGGTGACGAGGTGGCGGGCCACCAGCTTGCCGAGGAGCCCCAGGCCGCCGGTGACGAGCACTGTTCCCTCGGGCGGCCCGAAGCGCCAAGCCTTCGTGGACTGGGTGGATGTGTTCGGGACGGGGACGAGCCGCGGGGCGTGGGCGGTGCCGGCCCGGAGCGCGAGCTGTGTCTCGCCCGTGTCGACGGCGGTGGCGAGTGCGGTCGCCAAATCGGACGCGGTGGGTGACGCGCCCGGTTCGACGCGCTCGGTGTCGACGAGCAGGAAGCGGCCGGGGTGTTCGGACTGTGCCGAGCGCAGCAGACCCCAGACGGCGGCCGTCGTGAGGTCGGGCGCCCCGCCGTCGGCGGATACCGCGCCCGTGGTCGCCAATGCCAGTGGCAGGGAGTCCAGTTCGGGGTGGGCGAGCCATTCCTGGACGAGGGCGAGCACCTGGTCCAGGGTCCCCCGCGCGCGCACCGGCGGGGGTGTCCCGTCTTCCGGCCTCGTGTCGGCGGGCACTTCGTAGAGGACCGGCCCGGACGGGCCCGCGCCCGCGCGGACGGCGGCGGCGATCTCGGCGGGATCGCGGAACCGGAGGAAGGTGTCCGGGTCCGCGTACCGCGACCCGGCGCCCTCGGGCCGCAGGAGCGTGAGCGGCCCCGACGCGGGCGCGGCGAGCGGGAGCGGGGTCCAGCCGAGCCGGTACAGCGGCTCGACGGCCCCAGGACCGGAGGTGAGCCGGGCCGCCGCCACCGGGCGGTACACCAGGGAGTCGATGGAGACGACCGGGGTACCCGCCGGGTCGGTCGCGTCCAGGGAGAGTCCACCGTCGGCGGTGGGCGCGAGCCGTACGCGCAGGGCCGTCGCGCCCGAGGCGTGGAGCCGCACGCCGTTCCAGGCGAACGGCAGCAGCACCTCGTCAGGGCCGGTCCGTGGCAAGGCGCCGAGGGACGCCGCGTGGAAGGAGGCGTCGAGCAGGGCCGGGTGCACACCGAACTCTCCTGCCGCCGACTCCTCTTCACCGTCGAGCGCGACCTCGGCGAAGACCTCCTCGCCGAGCCGCCAGGCCGCGCGCAGCCCTTGGAAGCGGGGCCCGTACGCGACTCCGGAATCGGCGAGCCGTTCGTAGACGCCGTCCAGCGGGAGCGCGGTGGCCCCCGGCGGCGGCCAGTCGCCGGGCGCTGCCTTGGACCGCGCGGGGTCTGCCGTACGGGAGAGGTATCCGGTCGCGTGCCGGGTCCAGCCCTCGCCGTCCGTCGCGTCCTGGGGGCGGGAGTGGACGCTCACCGCGCGGCGGCCGTCCTCGTCGGGGGCGGCCACGGCCACCTGGATCTGCTGGGCCTCGTCGGGCGGGAGCACGAGGGGCGTCTCGATCACCAGCTCCTCGACCGTGTCTCGGCCCGCTTCGTCGGCGGCCCGTACGGCCAGTTCCACCAGGGCCGTGCCGGGCAGGAGGACGCGGTCGAGCACCGTGTGGTCGGCGAGCCACGGGTGGGTGCGGACGGAGACGCGTCCGGTCAGGAGGAGCCCGTCGCCCTCGGCCGGCCGCAGCGACGCGCCGAGCAGCGGGTGCCCGGCGGCGCGCAGGCCGAGCCCGGGGACGTCGGCCGCCCGAGCGGTGGTGCTCTCCAGCCAGAACCGCTGCCGCTGGAAGGGGTAGGTGGGCAGGCCGGCCAGGTCGTCCGGGCCCGAGGCGGCCGGGCGCGCTCCTGCGAGCGCCGGGCTCCAGTCGACGGCGACGCCGTGGACCTGCGCCTCGGCCAGCGAGGTGAGGAAGCGGACCGGGCCGCCCTCGCCCCTGCGCAGGGAGCCCGTGACGACGGCTTCGACGCCGGGGTACGCCGCTTCGGCGGTCTCCTGTACGGCGGAGGTCAGCACGGGGTGCGGGCTGGCCTCGACGAACACGTCGTGGCCCTCGGCGAGCAGCTTACGGACGGCCGGTTCGAACAGGACGGTCTGCCGGAGGTTGGTGTACCAGTACGTCGCGTCCATCGCGGTCGTGTCGAGCCAGTCGCCGGTGACCGTGGAGAGCAGGGGGACGGTCGCGGCGCGCGGGGCGACCGGCGCGAGGGCGGTCAGCAGCTCCTCGCGGATCGTCTCGACCTGAGCCGAATGGGAGGCGTAGTCGACCGGGACCCTGCGGGTGCGTACACCGTCCCGCTCGGCGGCGGCGATGAACTCGTCCAGGGCGGTGGGTTCACCGGCGACCACCACGGCGGTGGGGCCGTTGACCGTCGCCACCGAGATGCGCCCGCCCCAGGGGGCGATGGCCGTCTCGGCCTCGGGCAGCGGCAGCACCACGGAGACCATGCCGCCTCCGCCGGAGAGCGCGCCGATCGCCCGGCTGCGCAGGGCGACCACCCGGGCCGCGTCCTCCAGGGTCAGGGCCCCGGCGACGTACGCGGCGGCGATCTCGCCCTGGCTGTGCCCGATCACCGCGTCGGGGCGCACCCCGTATGACTTCCACAGCTCGGCGAGGGAGACCATCACGGCCCAGAGCGCGGGCTGTACGACGTCCACCCGGTCGTGGGCGGGTGCGCCCTCCGCCCCGTGCAGTACGTCGGTCAGCGACCAGTGGGTCCAGGGCTCCAGTGCCCGGGCGCACGCCTCGATGCTGTCGGCGAACACCGTTGAGCTGTCCAGGAGTTCGCGGGCCATGCCGGTCCACTGGGAGCCCTGGCCGGGGAAGACGAACACCGTGCGGCGCTCGCCCCCGGCGGCCGTCCCCCGTACCAGCCCGGGCGCGGATTCGCCCGAGGCGAGGGCGTCGAGCCCCGCGAGCAACTCCACGCCCGCGGAGCCGACGACGACGGCGCGCTCCTCGAACACGGCCCGTCCCGCGACGAGTTCACGGGCGACGGTGGCGGTGTCCGTTCCGGTGCCGCGCAGGTACGTGGCGAGGTCGGCGGCCCGCGCCGCGAGGGCGGCGGGGGTGCGCGCGGAGAGCAGCAGGGGTACGGCGGCGGGCTCGGCCCCGTCCTGCGGCTCGCCTGCCGGATCTTCCGCGGGTCCGGCCTCGGCGGGCGCGGGTCCGGGGGCCTGTTCCAGGATGATGTGGGTGTTGGTGCCGCTCATGCCGAAGGCGGACACACCCGCGCGGCGCGGCTCCCCGGTCTCCGGCCACGGCCGGTGGTCGGCGAGGAGGGACACGGCACCCGACGCCCAGTCGACGTGCGGGGACGGCTCGTCCAGGTGCAGGGTCTTCGGGAGGACCCCGTGCCGCATGGCCTGCACCATCTTGATGACGCCGGCCACCCCCGCCGCGGCCTGGGTGTGGGCGATGTTCGACTTGACCGAGCCGAGCCACAGAGGGGCTTCCTCGGTGTGTTCCTGGCCGTAGGTGGCGAGCAGCGCCTGCGCCTCGATGGGGTCGCCCAGGGTGGTGCCGGTGCCGTGCGCCTCGACGGCGTCGACCTGCCCGGCGGTCAGGCGGGCGTCGGCGAGCGCCTGTCGGATGACGCGCTGCTGGGCGGGGCCGTTCGGCGCGGTCAGTCCGTGGGAGGCGCCGTCCTGGTTGGCGGCCGTCCCTCTGATGACGGCGAGCACCCGGTGACCGAGGCGGCGGGCGTCGGAGAGCCGCTCGACGAGCAGCAGCCCCGCCCCCTCGGACCAGCCGGTCCCGTCGGCGGCACCGGCGAAGGCCTTGCAGCGGCCGTCCGCCGCGAGCCCGTGCTGCCGGGAGAACTCCACGAAGGTGGAGGGGGTGGTCATGACGGTGACCCCGCCGGCGAGCGCGAGATCGCACTCGCCGGAGCGCAGCGACCGTACGGCCAGGTGAAGGGCGACCGAGGACGAGGAGCAGGCCGTGTCGACCGTGACGGCGGGGCCCTCGAACCCGAAGGTGTAGGAGATCCGCCCGGAGGCGACGCTCGCCGCGTTGCCGACGACGATGTAGCCCTCCAGGTCCTCGGGAACGGCTCCGACCGGGGGTGCGTAGTCGTTGCCGTTGCTGCCCACGAAGACGCCGGTGCTGCTCCCCCGCAGGGTGTCGGGCCGGATGCCGGCCCGCTCGAACGTCTCCCAGGCCGTCTCCAGCAGCAGCCGGTGCTGGGGGTCGGTGGCCAGTGCCTCGCGGGGCGAGATGCCGAAGAAGTCGGTGTCGAAGTCGCCGGGGGACGCGAGGAAGGCGCCTCGCCGGGTGAAGGAAGTGCCGGGGCGGTCCCGGTCCGCGTCGAAGAGGGCCGAGGTGTCCCAGCCCCGGTTGTCGGGGAAGTCGCCCACCACGTCGCCGCCCTCGGAGACCAGCCGCCACAGGTCGTCCGGGGAGTCGATTCCGCCGGGGAAGTGGCAGCCCATGCCCACGATGGCGACGGGTTCCTGGCCGCCTTCCTCGGCGTCGCGCAACTTCTGGCGGGTCTCGTGGAGTTCGGCGGTGACCCGCTCCAGGAGATACCGCATCCGGCTGTCGTTCATGAATCCACCCTTCGTGCGGAGTGCCCGGTGCTGGAAAAGGCCGAGCGGGTCAGGCAGTGGGCCGAACGCCCGGGGCCGGGCGGTCGGTCGTGAGTCGTGGCGTGGGCGTCGTGACGTGTCGCGGCATGTCGTGGCGTCGTGGCGTCGTGGCGGGAGGCGGGCCGCGTGGCGTTTCGCGCCGTCCGGCGAACAGTCGCCGGACGGCAGCCGCCGGACGCCGGACACGCCTTACGAGATGCCGAGTTCCTTGCCGATGAAATCCATCAGTTCGTCGTCGGTTGCGGAGGAGAGACCTGCGGCCACGTCTCCGTGGTCGTTCCCGGCCGGCTCGGGCTCATGGCGGCCGGTCGCCGCCAGTGCCGTCAGCCGGGCCGCCGCCCTCTCGCGTTCGGGTCCGTCCGGCGGCAGGGCCGCGAAGAGCGCCTCCAACCGGTCGATATGCGAACCCAGTTCGCGTACGGCACCCTGCTCCTCCCGGTCCGTTGGGACGAGTCGTTCGTGGAGCAGCTCGGCGAGCGCGTACGGGGTGGGGTGGTCGAACACCGCGGTGGTCGGCAGGTTCAGGCCGGTGTGGCGGTTGATCCGGTTGCGCAGTTCCACGGTGGTGAGGGAGTCGAAGCCCTGTTCCTTGAAGCCCCGGTGGATCTCGACCGAACCGGCGGGCCTGCCGCCCTGGACCTCGCCGACCTGTGTCGTCACGAAGCGGAGCAGCAGCCTGTGGCGCTCCTGGTCGCTCGCGGCCCCCGCCAACTCGGCTGCCAGACCTATCCGTTCGGGCTCTTCGGGCGAGTCGGCACCGGCGTCCGCCGGGGCGGTCGTCAGTTCCGCCAGCAGCGGATGGGAGCGGGCCGCGGCCAGGGTCTGCCAGTCGGCGCGGGAGACCACCAGGTGGGTCTCGTCCCGGTCCAGGGCCTGTTCGAGTACGTGGACGGCGATGTGCGGGTCCATCGGGAGCAGCCCGCCCCGCGCGTTGCGGTGGGCTCCTTCGTCGCCGGCGATGCCGTCGCCCGCCCACTGGCCCCAGGAGACCGAGGTGGCGGGGAGCCCGGCGGCGCGGCGGGTGTGGGCGAGGGCGTCGAGGTAGGAGTTGCCCGGGGCGTAGTTGCCCTGCCCGGGGGTGCCGGCGATCCCGGTGACGGAGGAGAAGAGAACGAAGGCCGACAGCGGGAGTTCGCGGGTGAGTTCGTCCAGGTGGCGGGCGCCGAGCGCCTTGACCCGCAGCACCCGGTCGGCCCGCTCCGGGGTGAGGGCGTCGATCAGGGCGTCGTCGAGGACGGCGGCGGTGTGCACGACCGCCGTCAGCGGGTGTTCGGCGGGCACCGCGGCCAGTACTCCGGCGAGCGCTCCGCGGTCGGAGACGTCGCAGGCGGCGAAGGTCACCCGGGCGCCCAGCGCCGTGAGTTCGTCGCGCAGGGCGTCCGCACCGGGCGCGTCGCCGCCCCTCCTGCTGACCAGCAGCAGATGGCGGGCGCCCTTGCGGGCCAGCCAGGCGGCGGTGTGCCGGGCCAGTGCACCGGTGCCTCCGGTGACGAGGACCGTTCCGGCGGGGGTCCAGCCGGTACTACGGCCGCCGGGGGCGGCTTCCAGGGGGGCGGGGACGAGGCGCCGGGCGAGCAGGCCCTCGGGCCGGACGGCGAGTTCGGCTTCCCGGTGGCCTCCGGTGAGGGCGGCGAGCACCCGGCCGGCGGCGCGGGCGTCGGCTCGCTCGGGCAGGTCGACGAGTCCGCCCCAAACGGGGCTCTCCACAGCGGCGATCACGCCGAGTCCCCAGACGAGCGCGCCGGTGGGGTCGGCCGACCGGTCGCCGGTGCCGGTGGTCACCGCTCCCCGGGTCAGAGCCCAGAGCGGGGCCCCGGTCCCGGCGCTCTCCAGCGCTTGGAGAAGCGCCGTGGTGGCGGCCGTGCCGCGCGGCAGGGCGGGCAGGTCGGGGTCCGTGTCGTGGTCGAGCGAGAGCAGGGACAGTACCCCGGTCACCGGCTCGGCCGGGGCCCGTCCGGTCGCCTCCGCGAGGAGCTTCGCGAAGGTGTCGCGGTCCGCCCGCAGGTCCGCCACCGGGACCCGGTCGACGCGGGCTCCGCTGCCGGTGAGGGCCTTCTCCAGGAGCGGCGCCCAGGTGTCGTACGGGCGCTCGCCACCGGAGGGCCCGGCCGGCAGGAGGAGCAGCCAGCGGGCCGGTCCGGTCCGCGGTGCGGGCTGGTCCGGTACGGGCTGCCAGCGCACCCGGTACCGCAGGCCGTCGGCCTCGGCGGCCCGTCCGCGCTCGTTCCGCCAGGAGGCGAGCCGGGGCAGAACGGTGCCGAGCGCCTCGCGGTGTGCCGGTTCGAGGATGCCGAGCGTGTCGGCGAGGGTGCCGAGGTCCTGGTGCTCCACGGGTTTCCAGAACCGGTCGTCACCCGCCGGCACGGAGGATGGGGCGGGGAGTTCGGGCGCGTTCGCCCAGTGGCGGCTGCGCTGGAACGGGTAGGTGGGCAGGTCCACCCGGCGCGGTCCCCTCAGGCCGAGGACCGCGCTCCAGTCGACCTCGGCGCCCCGGGCGTGGGCGACGCCGAGCGCGGTCAGCAGGGACTCCGGCTCGGGGCGGCCCCGACGCAGTACCGGGGCGAGGGCGGGTGGCGGTGTGCCCTCGGGGCGAGCGTCGAGCAGGGCCTCCTGGGTCAGTGCGGTGAGGACCGCGTCGGGGCCCAGCTCCACGTAGACGGTGGCTCGGTCGCGCTCCAGGCGGCGAGCGACGTCGAGGAAGCGCACCGCGCCCCGGGCGTGCGCCGCCCAGTAGTCGGGCGTCAGCGGCCGTTCGCGGGTGAAGTACTCGCCGTCGAGCGCGCTCAGCAGGGGGATGCGGGGCGGCACATGGGCCAGACCCGCTGCCACCTCGCCGAGTTCTCCGGTCATCGGGTCCATGAGCGGGGAGTGGAAGGCGTGGCTGGTGCGCAGCCGGGTGGTGCGGCGGCCACCCGCGCGGAAGCGTTCGGCGGTCGCGAGAACCTCCTTCTCCACGCCCGATATCACGGTGGCCTTGGGGCCGTTGACCGCCGCGATGCCCACGGCGCCCTCCAGCCCTTCGAGTTCGGCCAGCACCTCGTCCTCGTCGGCCTCCACCGCGACCATGGACCCGCCTTCGGGGAGCGTCTGCATCAGGCGCGCCCGGGCGGCGACGAGCGCGGCGGCGTCGGCGAGTTCGAGCACTCCGGCGACATGGGCGGCGGCGAGCTCGCCCACGGAGTGGCCGGCCACCACGTCGGGGCGGAGGCCCCAGGACTCCAGCAGCCGGAAGAGCGCCACTTCCAGGGCGAACAGCGCGGGCTGGGTGTACAGGGTGCGGTCCAGCTCATTGTCGGTGCGGGCGCCGGTGGAGGTCCCACCGGCGTCCGGGTCCCCGAAGACGACGTCGCGCAGCGGGGTGGGCGCGTGTCCGGCCAGGTGGGCGTCGAGCGCCGCGCAGTTCGCGTCGAAGGAGGCGGCGAAGACGGGGTGCTGCGCGTACAGCTCCCGCCCCATGCCGACCCGCTGGCTGCCCTGTCCGGTGAAGAGGAACGCGATCCGTCCGGGGGCCGCCGCGTGGCCGCGTACGGCTCCCTCGGCCGACTCGCCCCGGGCGAGGGCGCGTACGGCGGCGCGCAGCCCGGCGGGGTCCTTGCCCACCAGTACGGCACGGTGGTCGAAGGACGACCTCCGGGCGAGCGCGTACGCCACTTCGGCGGGGTCGCTCGCGCCCGGATTCACGGGGTCCTCGTCACGGTCGACCTGCGCGGCCAATCGGGTGGCCTGGTCCCTCAGTGCCTGCGGGGTACGGGCCGAGAGGACCCACGGGACGGGGCGGCCGGGCGCCGCAGGGGCGCGGGCGGG
>NZ_JBSFVR010000231.1:0-11995 GCF_053592415.1 Streptomyces sp. NPDC002690
CGGCCCGTCCTCCCTGACGCTCACCTTCGGCTTCGGCCGTACCTTCTTCGACCGGACCGGACTGGAGGAGCGGAGGCCCGCCGGGCTCGACCCGCCAGCATGCTGACGGCCTCCTCGTCGGGGTGGAAACGGGGAATCCGCAGGGCCATCGTGTGGTCCGCCGCCACGCGCCGCGCGATCCGGCGGGTGTCGAGGAGGACCGTGTGGTCGTCCGACACCTTGCGGACGCTCCGGCGGGTGTCGGCCAGCCGCATGGCGAGCGTCTCCTGCTCGGGGCCACCGGGTTCGAGGGATATCGGCCCGCTCATCCGGCCATGCTCCTCGGTCCGGTGGACACGGCGGAGCGGGTGCCCGTCGTGGTGCGGCGGTGGGCGCCCTTGGGCCGGGGCGCGGCCTCGGCCGGCTCGGCGGTCCCGTCGGCGCCCCGCGGATCGGCGTGGTGACGCGGGCCGAGGGCCGGCAGCTCCAGGTAGATCGCGCGGAAGGTGTCGACGGTCTGCCGCAGGGTGAACTGTTCGACGACCCGCAGCCTGGCCGCCTCCCCCATCGCACGGCGCCGGCCGGCGTCGCCGAGCAGTTCCAGCGCGGCGGCGGCCATCGCGGCCGGGTCGCGCGGCGGCACCACGAGTCCGGTGTCGCCGACCGCCTCCCGTACTCCGCCCACGTCCGTGGAGACGGTCGCCCGCCCGCAGGACATGGCCTCGATCAGGGTGAACGGGAAACCCTCGCTGATGCTGGAGAGCATGACGACGTTCCCGGCCGCGTAGGCGTCCTTGATGTCGTCGACGCGGCCTTCGAACACCACCGCGTCGCCGTGGCCGAGTTCGGCGGCCAGCGCCTCGCAGCGTTCCCGGTACGCCTCGCCGCCGCGCGGGGTGCCGCCGAACATCCGCAGCCGGGCGTCCGGCATCTTCTCGCGGACCAGGGCGAACGCCCGGATCAAGGTCTCCAGGTCCTTGATCGGGTCGACCCGCCCGGCCCAGCTCAGCGTGGGCCGCAGCGGTTCCGGTCCGGCCATCGGGAACGCGGCCGGGTCGACCCCGTTGTAGACGGTGCGGATGGACTCGGGGGCGGCGCCGCCTTCCTCCTCCCACAGCCGGTTGTACTGGTTACCGGGGGTGACGAGGGACGCCTTCCGGTAGGTCTCCTCGGCGAGCAGCCGGAAGAAGCCCAGCACGACCGCTTTCACCGGCCAGCGGTAGGGGGCGGTGCGGTAGCCGAGGTAGCGCTCACGCAGATAGACGCCGTGCTCGGTCAGCAGCAGCGGAACGCCGTGGCGTTCGAGGGCGGCGAGGCCGGGCAGGACCGCCACTCCGCCGCTGACCGCGTGCGCCACCCCGTGCTCGGGGGGCTCGGCGGACAGCGGGCGCAGCGCGTGTTCGAGGAGCGAGACGGCGGTCAGGGCGTCGTGCAGGCTGGGTTCGGACTCGCGGATGGTGAGCCCGGGCCGGTTCCACACCGACGTCAGGACGCCGATGGCGGTGTCGCCGCGCAGGAAGGGGCTGAGCATGCCGGCGGACGCGGCCCGCGCCATCGTGTAGAGGGCGGGTGCGAAGCCGCTCTCGGCTGACGGGTCGACGAGCGCGGCAAGGAACCGCTCCCACGCCTCGCAGAGCCGGGCCCGGGCGCGCCCGCGCGGGGCCCGCCCCTCCGGCGGGTCGCCCCACATCGGGACGGAGCTGACTCGCGACACCTGGGACGGCAGGTCCCACACCGTCGGTTCGCGTCCGGTGCCGGTGACGGCTATGACGTCGAAGTCGATGTCGGGCATGCCTTGGACGAGTTGGTCGCACCAGACACTGACGCCGCCGTGACTGTGCGGATAGGTACCTTCGGTGAGCAGGGTGACGTGCGTCGCGCCGGTACGGCGCCCGCCCTGTTGAACGTGCATCTCTGGGGCTCCACGGCCGAGGTGTGGGGTGGGTTCGAGCCGGTCCCGGCCGGTGTGATCGGCCGGGACCGGTGGCGCCTTGCGGCGGTCGGTCTCGGAGGAGGTGCGCGACCTACTCGGTGACACCCGCGGGAATCCTGGTCTCGGGCGCGGTGGAGGTGATTTCCACCGAGTCGGCAGAGGCGGGCGTTCCGGTCGCCGGGGCGGCCGGGGCGGGCAGCGTCAGGGCGAGGGCCGAGCCCGTGGACGCCGTCCAGCCGGACCGCTCGCCCGCGTAGGCCGTCCCGAACTCGGAGCCGCCGAGGGTGGTGCCGGCCGGCACGGTCGCGGTGACCTGGATGCCCGAGGGCGCCTGGACGGTCACGTCGCCACCGATGCGGTAGGCGGTCACCGTGCCGGCGGACAGGGCGCTCTTCCAGGCGGCGCGGCGCTGGAGCTCGGCGCCGATGTCCTTCTGCCGCAGGTTCACGACCGGGGCGGTGTCCGCGTAGAGCGCCCGGTACTGGGAGAGCACCGAGGTCAGGACGGGGTAGAGCAGGCGGTCCTCGGCCAGGTTGGACTGGTGCACGTAGTGCGGCCGGGGGTCGTTGCCCAGGACGTGGCCGAGGGCCTGGCGGCTCTCCAGCGGCACGATGTAGTCGTCGAATCCGGTGGTGGTGGAGAGCGGGGCGGCCAGGCAGGTGGTGGTGGCGGGGTTGTCGTCGCAGATGCCGCTGCCGCCCTGGGCCCGGCTGCCGTAGATGAAGTTGTACTCGTCGACCTCGTCGGCCTTCGTGCCCGCGTTGTAGTAGATGTTCAGCGGGTAGCGGGGGACGGTGAGCGCAGAGCCGACCTGGCGCTGTTGCGGGTCGCGGGAGTTGTCGGAACCGGCCCACTGGATGCCGTTGGCCGTGAAGGCCGGGGCGAGGTTCGGGTTGTCGACGGGCTGCTGCGGGGTGACGAAGAATCCGGAGTGCTCACCGGTGATCAGCTCGGTGCCGTCGATGGGCAGGCCCTTCGCCTGGCCCCAGGCGGCATTGGTGGAGATCTCGCTGGAGATCTGTGCCTGGGAGACCCACTGGGTGGAGCCGTCCGCGTTGGTCGCGCACACCCAGGGGACGACGGTGGTGTTCTGCACGCAGCCGAGGAACTCGTGCGAGTAGGTGTGGTTGACCCACCGGAAGTCGTCCTTGCCTGCGACCAGGGAGGTGAGCAGCGGGTCCGAGCCGTCGTGCTCTTCCTTGTAGTCCTCGCTGCCGAGGGCGTTGTAGGCGAGGTCGAGGGTGAAGCCGTTCGTCTCCTGCCAGGACGAGGCGTACTCCACGTCCGCGGGGGTCATGCGGATCGTCGACTCGGCGGCAGCGGGGTCCGTGCAGTCGACGTCGCCCGGCGTGCAGTTGTACGTGCTGTTCCAGCGGTCGTCGGCGGCGAAGATGTCGTCGACGTGGACCGCGAGGTAGTTGCGGGACGCCCCGAGGTGGATGCCGTCCGTCATCCAGTCGACGATGCCGCGGGCCAGCAGCTTGAACTGCTGCTGGTACTGGTTGTAGACGAAGCCGACGACCAGTTCGCGCCGTCCGTCGTGCCGGTACTCGCCCACCAGGGAGGCCCGGCCGGTCGAGCCGGGCACGGGGGCGTCCACGTACGTGGTGAAGTCGGCGCCCACCAGGGGTACCGCCAGGTAGCCGTAACTCTCGCTCACCGAGGCGTCGTTGTCCTCGAAGGGGACCGCTCCGTCGAGGTAGCCGAACGGGCCGGCCTTCCCCGCGTCGGTCACCCCCGCGGTGATGCCGTCGAGACTTCCGGCGTAGCCGCCGTAGACGTAGTACTGCAGACCGGCCTCGGGGCGCGCGTAGGTGTAGGCGTCGACCTGGGGAATCGCGTAGGTCTGCTCGTAGGCGGCCAGTGCGGCCATTTCCGGCCCCGTGAAGAACGGGTTGTCGTTGGGCAGGACCACTGCCTGGAACTTGGCTCTCGGGCGGCCGTCCACCGTGTCCGAGAGGAACGAGGCGTCGATGGTCGGCCTGGACGCGGAGTTCAGGTCGACCTCGGTGTAAGGGATGCCCTCGCCGTCGAGTTCGGCCTCCACGGCTCTGGTCGCCGGTCCCCCGTCGGTGACCACGAGCACCCTCAGGTCGATTCGGGGCGTTGCGGTGTCGGCCTGCGCCACTGTGGCCGGCAGGCCGAGCGCGGCGATGAGCGCACAGGCCGTGAGCGCGGCCGTGCGTATGGTCCGCTTCATGCGGTTGATCCCCTCCCCGGGCAGGGGTGGTCACGGCTCCAGGCACAGCCGTGGAGCAGACGCACCCCCTGGTGCGACGCCGGCGCCCCCTCAGAAGCCGGTCGTCACGCATCTGTCGCACCAATAGTGATGGCTCTGTGTAGCTTTCATGGTCATCCTGCGGAACCTGGCGGAAAAATGCAGGCGTCCACATGGTCGCGATCGACCCTTTCAGGCCTTTCGATGAGGACCGGGAGGCCCTGCCCGCCATGCGGAGAATGCGCTGTCTCCCATGTGACGCCCGGACCAACAGTCATACGGAAGGCGCCAGTCCGCCGTCGGCCACCGGCGGGGGCAGCGCCTGTCAACTCGATCCAGTACCGATCATTTTCAGCCAGTGGGAAAATCCACCTACACGGCCGGAGGTGGCGCCTCCGTATCCTGTGGGCGTCCTGTGAGAGAACGGAACCGTGCACCCGAACGGCGCACTCCCCGCACGCGGCGGACAGGAGCGGACGGACCGGCGGTCCGATGGCCCGAAGCGGCTTACGGCGCTCTTCGGCCAAACCGGGGAGACGGCACACCGCCGGGTCCCGGCAGGCCGAGAGCGGACGGCGCCCACGACACCCCCGGGCGGCCGCCTCGCACCGCCTCCGCGCGGGTGCCTCTATCCCCCGTGCCACGGCGATGACCACCACCCTCCAGGACGACGGGGCGGGCTCGCGTGGCACACGACCGGCCCCGGCCGGGGGCCCGCCGCGGTTCAGCCGACGGTGACGGTGTAGGTGACGCGCTCGGGAGCCGGGGAGGGAGAGGGGGACGCGTCCCCGGTGGTCACGGCGGCGGAGGGGGTGGTCGGCGCGGGGGGCCGTGTGGAGGTGTTGCCCCGGCACGTGGCGAAGGTGCAGTGCAGAAGGGTGAACCGGGTGGTCCCCCGGCCCTTGGCCTCGAAGGTGAAGGTGAGCCGGCCGCCCGAACCGGCCACGGTCTTCCCGCCGGAGTCCGACGCGTAGTCCCGGCCGCCGCTGACCAGCACCGAACTGTCGGGCTCAGGGCCGACCAGATACCAGTACTCGCGGGTGGACGGGTTCTGGTCGACGGTGAGCGTGAATCGCTCCCCCGGCGCGGCGGTGATGTCGGTGTCGTCGACCGGGTGGATCGAGGGACTCGCGGCGGCGCCGGCCGGTTCGCCGCCGTCGGAGCCGCACCCCGTGGCCAGAAGAACGAGGAGCGCCGCCGCCGCGATCGCGACACCGTTCCTGCCGCCGCGGACGATGGACGCCGTGCGCGTTGAGGAGATCACTGTCAAAGCCCTGCCCGTGTGGCCGCCGATGGGTCGCCCTGACCGACTCCGAGGGGCCGGGCCCCAGGGGTCGTTCACCGGAGGCATGTCAGCCTACTGAGCCACGGAAGTCGTCACGCGGGCGCCCGGAGCCGTCCTTCGTGCGGTCGGCCGCATGACGGACGGTACGGGCACGGGTCATCGTGCTGCCAGGGTCCCCTCCGCGCGGACGCCGATGGTCAGCAGCAGGTTGGCGTACGTACGGGTGTCCGCGGTGACGACCGCCAGTGCCACGTCCGGGGAACGGGCCGCGTCGTAGAAGGCGAAGCGGTCGAGCGACTCCACCGGCACCGGGCCGAGCCGGGCGCGGTAGTCGGCGATGGCAGCCGGCTCGGGTTCGCCCTCCGGCGGCACCATCACCTGGGCCGATTCGACGGGAACGGTCCGCAACAGCACGTCGAGCACCGGAGGGACGTCGAGGAGGCCGGGCGCGACGTTGAGGTGCACGATCCGGGCGCGCGGCCCGACAGCCGTACTCGCCGGGTAGTGCCCGTCGGTGAGCAGCACGCGGGCACCGTGTCCGGCGCCGGCCAAGGCCTCCAGCATGCCGGGGTGCAGCAGTTCGGTCAGAAGCACGGGTTCCTCCAGGGCGGGAACAGGGTGGATCGATGGAAAGAACGACGAGGTGTCGGCCGGGATCGCCGCGATCTTCGTCGGGGAGCGGCCACGGGACGCCACTCCCCCGGTGGCGGCCCCGACAGCCCGGCCCGCCGGTGACCGGTGGTCAAAACCGGAAGCCTCTCGCCCTTCGCCGCGGAACTCCCGGCGCTGCCGACACGTCGGCTGACCGATACCGGCGCCGAGAGGCCGGCGGCGGCCGTGCAGACGGTTCGGAGCTTCATGCGGTGACCTCGCGCTCCTCCCGGAGCGGGAGAGTTCCTGGGCTGCGGTCGAGTGGGGCCGCAACATAGATGGGATGTATGTAAAGCCACTGACAACGTTTTGTCCACTTGACTCGGAGTACTCCATCACTTCGAAGTTCGTTAACGGACTCTACCTAGATATCCATACCAAGATTCCTCATTCATCCCATCAGTTGCAGTCCGGGGCACCGGCTGAAGACCGGCATGCTCTGCGGCTCTCCCTCCGCCGTCTCACCCTCATGGAGCGCGGTGCGGTACTCCGTGGGCAGGGCGCACCGGAGCGGAACGCGGGGTGGCGCCGGTCAGCCGGACCGCTGCACGGGAGAGCAGCAGGCAGGCGCTCGCGGTCCACGTGCGGGCCCGGTCGCGGAGTCCCTGGTGGAGGGGCCCAGACAGGACCGCGCCGGTGAGCGTCGGCCTGGCAGTGGGGCGAGACGGGCAGTCCGGTGGCCAGGCCGTGTGTGGTCAGGTGCCGTTCGACATGTCCGGCAAGGTGCTCGGCGATGTCGACGGGCAGGTGTCCCCCAGGACGATCGGCATCAGGTCAAGAAGACCGTCGCTGCTCCGGGCCCGGGCTGCCGTCGGCGCCGCGGGTATGGAAGCGATCGCCGGTCCACAACTGTTCGATCATGGCCTGCTGGAGAGCGCCGGCCTGCTTGCGCCACTGAGCGGCCTCGTCGGTCCTGTTCAACAGACCTGCCAGCTGGCCAAGTTCGTGCAACCGGAGGACGAGGAAGGCCACGAGATCGGCGGAGACGATCGTCCGGGCGGGGTCGAAGGCGGTGGAGTTGCCCCAGCCGTTGTCCGTCCCGTGGTGGTAGTGCGGCAGTTTCTGCCCGGGCGCGCGGCGGTGTTCCAGCCAGAAGCGGGTCCAGCGCTCCACGCGGCCGTACAGGTGGGTGAGTTCGTCGATGGAGAGGTCGTCGCGGGCCGGGAGTCTGGCCAGGGCCCAGCCGTGGACGGGCGGCTTGACGAAGTTGCGCAGGATCTCGGAGTGGGTGACGGAGTCCGGTAGGGCACCGGAGGCGTCCTGGTGATCGAAGGGCAGGAGGAACTGGCCGAGGGCGAGTTCGGGGCGGCCGGTGAGCGCGTCGTGCGGACGAGGATTCATGATCCTCGTCCGCACGCGCGTTGTTCCGGCGGCGACGGACCACCGCAGGCGGCCGGGACGGCGCCTCCGAGCCCGGCGATCGGCCGCGTCCGACGGAAAAGGTGGTGGCCCGGCTCGGGCCGACGTGTCAACACCTGGTAGAGCCGTGCATGATGGGGCCGTCCGCACCCTGTCAAGGGCGATCTACGCCGTGAGTCTGCGAGAGATGGAGAGCGCGTGTCACGCCAGGTACTGACGGTCCGCCCCGACGGAACCGGCGGCTTCCGCACGATCGGTGAGGCGCTCGCGGGGGCGCGCAGCGGCGCGGTGATCAGCGTGGCCCCCGGGACGTACGAGGAGAGCCTCGCCGTCGGCATACGGGTGACCATCGTCGCCGAACAGTCGCGGGGGACGGTGGAGATACGCCCCCGGCGCGGCAGCGCGGTCAGTCTGCGCGCCGACGCCGTGATGCTCACCGATCTGGTGCTGCGCGGCGGGGACGAGGACGTGCCCGCCGTGGACGCGGTCCGCGGCCAGGTGGCGATGGACGGCTGCGAGGTCACCGGGTCCGCGTGGACGGCGGTCCTCGCCCGGGAGACCGGTTCGCTGGCGATGCGTGACTGCCGGATCAGCAACGGCGTGGGGGCCGGGGTGGTCGTCACCTCCGCCGTGGAGAGCTCCCTGGAGTCCTGCACCATCGAGCATCTGGGCACGTCGGGCGTGGTGATCGGGGAACGCGGCCGGGTCTCGGTGCGCGGCTGCACCGTGCGCGACGCGCGGGCCAACGGGATCCTGGCCAACGGCGACGCCCAGGGATCGGTCGAGGACTGCGACATCTCCTCCACCGACCAGCCGGCAGTCGCTCTGGAGGGCCGCTGCACCACGCGGGTCCTGCGCACGGTCGTCCACGACGTCGCGATCGGCGTGCATCTGACCAGTGCCTCCCGCACCGTGCTGGAGGACGTCAGGGTCACCGCGACCACCGGTCCGGCGTTCGTCGTCTCGCAGGGCAGCGACCCGTTGCTGCGCCGCTGCCGTACGGCCCGCACCGGGGGCAACGGCCTGCTGGTCACCGACCGGGGCCGCGGCACCTACGAGGACTGCTGGCTGGACTCCTCCCAGGCGCCCGCGCTGCGGGTGACCGGGTCCGGATCGCCGTCGCTGACCTCGCTGACCGTGCGGGACTGCGCGGCCACGTCCGGACTGCTGCTGGAGGAGGAGTCCACCGCCGAACTCGACCGGGTGGAGGTGGTCGACACGGCGGGCGCCGGTATCCGGATCGCGACCGGCGCCAACCCGATGATTCGCCGCACCCGGATCAGTGGCGCGGGCGGCAACGGCGTCGAGGTCGCCAAGGACGGCCGAGGACGGCTGGAGGACAGCGAGATCGCCAGGACCGGCGCGGCGGGCGTCCACGTGGAGAGCGCGGGCAACCTCTACGTCGGGGGCACCACCGTGCTCGCGCCGGCCACCACGGGCCTGTCCGTGGGCACCGGCGGCGCCCTCACGGTCCGCGACTGCGAGATCCGCGAGGCCGGAGCGGACGGCGTGCTCGTCGAGGCGGAGGGTGAACTGACCGGCACCAGGCTTCAGGTCGTCGGCGCCCCGGAGTGCGGCGCCGTGATCCGGCAGGGCGGGCGCGCCTCGCTCAACGGGTGCACCCTGGCCGGCAGCGGTAAGGACGGGCTGCGGGTGGAGACCACCCTGCCGGTGTCCGTCGTCAACTGCACGGTCCGCGACAACGCGGGCAGCGGCCTGGTCCAGTCACAGCCCGGCGACCGGCTGGCCGTCGAGTCCCTCACCACCAGCGGCAACGGCCGCCGGGACGCCTGGGGCTACGGCGAAGCCGAGGGAACCGACCCGGCCGGAACCGCGCCGGACGGCGTGGACGCGCCCGGGGAGAGCGGGCCGCTCGCCGAGCTGGAGGGGCTGATCGGCCTCGCCAACGTCAAGCAGCAGGTCCGCACTCTCGTCAACCTCACCCAACTCGCGCAGCGCAGAGCGCAGTTGGGCATGTCGGCACCGCCGATGAGCCGTCACCTGGTCTTCGCGGGCCCGCCCGGCACCGGCAAGACCACGGTCGCCCGCCTCTACGGCACCGTGCTGGCCCAGTTGGGCGCGCTGCGCTCCGGGCACCTGGTCGAGGTCTCGCGGGCCGATCTGGTCGCCCAGGTCATCGGCGGTACCGCCATCAAGACCACCGAGACCTTCAACAGGGCTCTGGGCGGGGTGCTGTTCATCGACGAGGCGTACACCCTGACCTCCGACAGCGGGCGTTCGGGGCCCGACTTCGGGCGGGAGGCCGTGGACACCCTGCTGAAGCTGATGGAGGACCACCGCGAGGACGTGGTGGTCGTCGCCGCGGGCTACTCCGGGGAGATGCAGTCCTTCCTCGGCAGCAACCCCGGTCTGGCGTCCCGCTTCTCGCGGACCGTGGAGTTCGAGAACTACACGGTGCACGAGCTGGTCGCGATCATGGAGACCATGTGCTCCCGGCACCAGTACGAGCTCGGCGAGGGCACCGGCGCGGCACTCGCCGCGCACTTCGAGCGCATGCCCAAGGACGCCACGTTCGGTAACGGCCGTGCCGCCCGGCAGGTGTTCGAGGAGATGGTCGACCGGCAGGCCGTACGACTGGCCGCACAGACCGAGGTGAGCGAACGGGACCTGAGCCTGCTGGTCCCCGAGGACGTGGGGATACAGGTCCCGGCCGGCCCGCACGGGGAGGCGGGCGAGCCGGACCGCGGTGACGCCCTGTCCCGGCTCGGCGACATGGTGGGGCTGGCGGCCGTCAAACGCGATGTCACCGACCTGGTCAACCTGTTGTCGACCGCGCGGCGGCGGGAGGCTGCCGGGCTGCCGAGTCCGCGGATCAGCCACCATCTGGTCTTCACCGGCCCGCCCGGCACCGGCAAGACCACCGTCGCCCGCCTCTACGGCGAACTGCTCGTCTCGCTCGGCGTGCTCCCCCAGGGCCAGCTCGTCGAGGTGGCGCGGGCCGACCTGGTGGGCCGGTTCGTCGGCCACACCGCGCAGTTGACCCGCGAGGTCTTCGAACGGGCCCGCGGAGGGGTTCTGTTCATCGACGAGGCTTACACGCTCACACCGGGAAGCGGCTCCTCCAGCTCGGACTTCGGCCAGGAGGCCGTGGACACCTTGCTGAAGCTGATGGAGGACCACCGTGACGAGGTGGTCGTCATCGTGGCCGGCTACACCCGGGAGATGGAGTCCTTCCTGGCGTCCAACCCGGGTCTGTCGTCCCGGTTCTCCCGGCGTGTGGAGTTCGCCGACTACACCTCCGACGAGCTGGTCACGATCGTCCGCATGCACGCGGACGGTTCGGGCTACGAGTGCGGACCCGGCGTCGGCGGGCTGCTGCGGGAGTACTTCGACTCCCTGCCGCGCGACCGCTTCTTCGGCAACGGACGGCTGGCCCGGCAGGTCCTGGAGTCCATGATGACCAGGCAGGCGGGCCGGGTCAGCGCCATGGCCGCACCGGGCCTGGACGACCTGCGGCTCCTGCTGCCCGACGACGTGCCCGGGGTGCGGTCGCCGACGCCTCGGGGGTGAGGGGACGGCCGCTCGCGTCCGGCGGCTGCCCGTAGGATGCGGAACATGTCTCGGCGCTCTCGTCTGGCCCATGTCCCCCACCCGGCACGGATGTTGACCGTGTGCCTGTGCCTGGGAACCCTGCTGCCGCTGGTCTGCGGGCCCGAGGCGTCCGCTGCGGACGACACGCCGGTGCGGCTGCCCGTGATGCCCGCGCGACTGGACGCCGACGCGGTCTGCACCAGCGCCTCCGCCCAGCGGGCCACGACCGTGCCCTGGGAGCAGCGGAGTCTCCAGCTGACGCGCACCTGGCCGTTCTCGGACGGTGCCGGGGTGACGGTGGCGGTGGTCGACACCGGGGTGTCCACGACGGCGTCCGCCCTGTCCGGCCGGGTGACCGCGGTGGGTCCTGCGGGTCAGGACTGCGTGGGGCACGGGAGTTTCGTCGCGGGGCTGGTCGCCGCGGCCACCGTCGACGGGGTGCGGTTCGCGGGGGTCGCTCAGCGGGCGAGGATCCTCGCGGTGCGCGGCACGGACGAACGGGGTACGGCCACGGCGCAGAGCGTCGCGTCGGGAATCGCCGCGGCGACGGCGGCGGGCGCCGACGTGATCACCGTCTCGCCGGCTCTGGTGCGGGGGTCGGACGGCCTGACGGAGGCCGTCGAGGCGGCCCTCGCGAAGGGCGTGACTGTGATCGCGGCGGCCGTGCCCGACCCTCCGGCGAAGTCCTCGGCACAGGACGAGGAGCCGGCTCCTCGGGACTACTGGCCGGCCGCGCTGCCCGGTGTGCTGTCGGTGCTGGACGTCGACGCGCAGGGGCAGCGTCCGGACGACGCCCTGCTGCCACGCTCAGCCGACCTGACGGCGCCCGGTGACGGAGTGGTCGGGATCGGTGCGCGCGGCAACGGGCACTACATCGGCTCGGGTGCCTCTTTCGCCGCCGCGTACGTGGCCGGGGCGGCGAGGCTCGGTTCCCGGGCGTACGGGGCGGTAGCCAAGTAGTTCATCGGCAGCTCTGCGCGGCGGCTGCCGCAGCACGAGCAGGTGAATCCGGGGTTGC